>DATIZR010000024.1 GCA_035516965.1 Nitrospirota bacterium | reverse complement strand
GCCTGCCGATGTCCTCCGAGAAGAACAGGATCTCCGCACCGTCCGAGAGGGCCGCGCTGTGCACGCCGCCGGTCTCGAGATAGAGTTTCGAGATGGTGCGGAACTTCTGCAGCAGGTTTCGGATGCTCTGCAGCGACAGGGTGCGCTGTTTGACTTCGATCCTCCGGTCCGCTTGGCTCCGAAGGGTGGAGAACGTGATGCCTTTGCCGCAGCCCGAGGAGATCGTCCTTTTTTCGAAGAGGCTTGCGAAATCGGCCGGAAGATCGGTGAGCTCGACGCGCACGGCCATCTCTTTTTCGATGACCTCGAGCCTCTTGATCGACTCTTTCTTGCTCAAGATGCCTTCGGAGAGAAGGAAACCCACGGCGAGCTCTTCCAATTCGGAAGGCGTGCAGAGAAGGGTCACGAGCGGTTCATTGTTGATGATGAGGGTGACAGGCAGTTCCGAGGCAACGATGTCGATCACTCCATCGACATGGTTGTCCGTCACTTTCAAGATGGGAGCTTCCCGCTTGGTTTCCACGAAAAGACTATAGCATGGCGCAAAAGCATTGTAAAGCGGCGCAAAAAAGGCCCCCGGGATGTTCCCGGAGGCCTCGGATGGTCATTGATCGGCCGCTAGAAGTTCACGTTCAGTCTCGCCGAGTATTCGCTTATATTCGAGAAGTCGCCTTCCAGGACGATATTGATGAAGGGAAAAACTTTGATCTTGGTGCCGACAAATCCCTTGGATTTCATGATGTCTTCTTTCTGGGGACGGTTATTAAGAGGTACCGTAGAATTTGTTGTGTGGGGGTCGCTCGTGATCCAGACCTCGCCGACGCCTGCGTAGGGGGTAAAGATCAGGATGCCTTTGCTGATGGACAGGTCAAGCGATTTGGTCGAAAGGTCCAGTGCATCAACTCCGGAAAGTTTGGTATACGCTCCGCGGATAGCGATGGACGGTGTTACCAAGCCTCCGTTCAGGATGGCCCACTTCACCTCAGCACCGACCAGTTTGATGCCGCTCACTTCTGCGTAGCTTACGCCAAAATCAATCGGGATGATCGGAAGACCGACCTGCACATGCACCCGCGGAATGTAATAGGCATCCGGGAGGTTGCCGGCCCCGCTGGCAGTGAAAATGTTGTTCATCTTCTGGAAGTACTGCTTGCTCGTGTCCACCTTTACGTAGGACGCTTCCACGCCGGCATCGAACCCGGGAAGTTTGTCCCCCAGAGCAGCGGCCGACGCGAGGGGGATATAGCTCACGGCCATCCCGAAATCCTTGCTGAAGGACCTGAAGTCATCCTGGTTCAAGTTGTCGATATTAATATGTGTCGCTGCCCTGGCGGGAACCGTCATGACAAGCACGAACAACACTGCGAAGAAAAATTTTTTCATAAACTCCTCCTTAACGAGACCCGTGCCCGAAATGCATAAGCTAATCGCACAGTGCTTTCGGTTCATACAAAGGTATCAAAGGCCGTCTTGTTTGTCAAGGAATTATAGAGCCGGTGCTCATCAGGATCTCTGGTCCCGCAGGGGGAAACGCCTTGACAGGAACAGCCTGCTGTGTTAGTTAAAGAGTGAAAATTTAGAGGGAGGTGATTATGGCAGGTTTGACTCGATTCGGTGTTTCGATCGATGATAAGCTTATCAAGAAGTTCGACGCGCTCATATCCCGGAAGGGTTACGCGACCCGTTCCGAAGCAATACGCGATATGATCCGCGATATGCTCGTCGAACAGGAATGGGAGGCAGGCTCGCAGGAGACGGTCGGGACGATCACGATCGTCTACAACCACCATACGCGCGAACTCGATCACGCCCTGAATGATATGCAGCATCAGTCCTTCCATCAGATCGTCTCGGCGCTCCACGTTCATCTCGACGCGCATAACTGCCTCGAAGTACTGGTCGTCAAGGGCAAGAGCCGGGACATCAAAACCATCGCAGACAGACTGATCGGCACCAAGGGGGTGAAGCACGGCAAGCTGACCATGACCACGACGGGAAAGGAATTGATGTAAGCCTACGGTACTGTGCGACGGGCTCAGTCGGCCGGCGCCGGCCGCGGGCTTCAACCCCATTGAGTAGTTGTGCAATGTTTGTCTTCGGTTCGATTCAGAAGCCGGGTTTCTCTATTTTTGAGACAGAGGTTTCGTCGATTTTCCTCACTCGGCTCAACCCATCTTTCATAATTCACAAGCCAATCAAACTTAATAACCTCGTTTCACTCCATAATTTTAAAAAGTGACTTGACAGTCGAAAAGACATGTGCTACTTTAATTAAAATCGTAGCACAGTATTACACAGATTGTAGAATCATACCACCAACGCAGTTCCCGTGGTTGTTCTCTGTCTTCTTGAACTGACAAATGCGGCACTCTATCGAAAGAGAATGATTTCGAGAGGTAGGCATGGATCAGGCAATCTGCCAAAGAGCTGCAACCGTCGGATTCTGGGATGGTTACGCGCGCTGGTATCAGCTCTGGATGGAGCATACCGGGTATCACGAAAAAATCCTGGATGTCTTGCTGGCGAAGGCAGAGCCTTTGTGGACAGTACTCGATATCGGGTCGGGGAATGGCGTTCTCTCCATGCCCCTGTGCGCGATCGGATGCGAGGTAACAGCGCTTGAGCCCTCTGTGGGGATGAGAAATCTTCTTTTTTCCGAGGCAATGAAGCGCGGCATTGAGTGGCTCACGGTCGATGACCGGACGTGGGAGCAGGTCCCCCTGTATGCCTACCAGAACCTGGATCTCATCATGGCATGCAACAGCCTGCATTTGACCGAACTCGGTCTTGCTCAGGCGCTCAACCGCATATTCAGGTTCAATCCGAAACGGGTTTTTCTCATTTCGGAATTGTATCCCGGGATCGAGATCGAGCCTCTCTGCAAAGACTACAATCTGCAATTTACCCTGTATTGGCAAGCCGAGAGTTCCTTTGCCTATCATCATATCGGCGAGGCATTGGACCACTGGACATTTAAAAAGGGGGCGAGGTTGACCGAGGGGGAAATGCGGGAAATTTCAACGTCCCTGGTTTTGTACGACGATCACTACTGGATGAAGGACAACGCGACAATCGGCATGTTCTGGTGGGAGAAAGATTCAGCAGACAAGGGAGAGGTACTATAAAGATGGAATGGCTCAGGGTCTTGATCGATTACGGAATCATGGGGATATTGCTGCTCTTGAGTATCGCGGCCGTTGCAATAGCTGTGGAGCGGCACCTTGTCTTTAAGAATATCAGCATAGACTCGTTTCCCGACAAGAAAAGTCTGGAACTTGAACTTACTCATAAGCTTCACCTTATCGCGACCATTGGAAGCAATGCACCCTACATCGGGCTGCTCGGCACGGTGCTCGGCATTATGCTCACTTTTTATACCATGGGCAAGGAGGGGTTCATGGACTCGGGCAAGATCATGACCGGTCTGTCGCTGGCGCTCAAAGCCACGGCTGCAGGGCTTCTTGTCGCCATCCCGTCCGTAGTGCTCTACAACCTTCTGCTCAGAAGGGCAAAAGTCCTTTTGATGAAGTGGGAGATCAAGCATGAACGAGAAAGAGTTTGATTATATCAATGTGATCCCGCTCGTTGACGTGATGCTGGTGCTGCTCACCATCGTGCTCACGACATCGACCTTCATCGCCACGGGAGCCGTCCGGGTGGAACTCCCCCAGGCGTCAAAAAGCCCCGCAGAGATATTAAAGACCCAAACCATTGAAATTGACGTCAGCGGCAACATATATCTGAACAGCCGTCTTACAGCGCTCGATGAATTGAAGATCTCGCTGCAAACTACGCCCAGGGAAACTCCGCTTCTCATCAGGGCTGACAAAAATATCCGCTTGCAGGCTTTTGTCGATGTCCTTGACGTCGTGAAAAACCTCGCCTTTAAAAGGGTCAGCTTGCAGACGCAAGAGATGAGATGAAGTACCAGCTTGCCGGTCTACAGGTATCCCTGTTCATACACGCATTGCTCTTTGCGATCGGCTTCGGATCCAATTACTTTTCGATCGCGACAAGCGCTCCCATTCCCATCGAGCTCGGAATGCTCACCAGTTCCGGGCCTGCGCCGGTCAAGGTCGCGCAGCCGGACAGGAACCGAGTTCACAGGGTCAAAGAAACGACCAAACCGGTTCAGCAGCCGGAAGCACTCTCTCAGACAGCAGTGGCCGAGAGACCGCTGGTGAAGAAGGAAGATTCTGCCCCTCAACCGGTGACGAACGAATCTTTATCAGCGGGCCAAACCGCGCCTGCAGGCTCGGTAATCGGTCCCGTCTTTAATGCTGATTATCTGCATAATCCGAAACCGCCGTACCCGCTTATTGCGCGGCGGTTGAAGCTGGAAGGAACGGTCATCGTACGGGTGTTGGTTAGCCCGGCGGGGAAGGCTGAGATCGTCCGCATGGGAGTGAGCTCTGGAGCGAGTGTGCTGGACCAGGCAGCGTTGAATGCCGTGCAAGGGTGGTCTTTCGTACCAGCGCAGCAGGGAGGTCAGCCGGTTTCCGCCTGGGTGGATGTGCCCATTCGTTTTCGCTTGACCGAGTAAAGTTGTCCGAATCGCAGATGAGAACTGAAAAAAACATGACTAATTTCCTGGAGGTGATTATGCAAAAGGGTGTCAGCAGTCGGCTCATTGTCAAAATTGTTGTCGGCATCTTGTTCTGTTCCGGATGCTTTACAGAATATGTCCTTGCCGGAGGAGTCCAGACGCTTAATACCGTAGAAGTGACCGATTCTGCGGAAAATCTGGTGGGGTCGGCGGACTCGGCAACGGAAGGGACCATCACGCCCAAGCAGATTGAAGACCGGCCCATACTGCGGACCGGCGAAATTCTTGAAGAAGTTCCGGGCCTTGTGGTCAGCCAGCACAGCGGCGAGGGCAAGGCGAACCAGTACTATCTGCGCGGATTCAACCTCGATCACGGGACCGATCTCGCGGCCACGGTGGCAGGCATGCCGATCAATCTGCCGACCCATGCCCACGGGCAGGGGTACCTGGACCTGAACTTCCTGATGCCGGAACTCTTGAGCGGCGTCCAATACAGAAAAGGGCCCTACTACGCGGACCAGGGAGACTTTTCCGCTGCTGGCGCCGTCATCATGGATTACCGCAATGTGCTGGAACACAACATCGCTGTACTGACCGTAGGGGACAACGGCTATCGACGGGCTTTGGTGGCGGGCTCCCCGGAGCTTGCCGGAGGGCATCTGCTTTATGGCGTCGAAGTGTACCATAATGACGGCCCCTGGGTCCAGCCGGACGATTACAATAAAGTCAATGGAGTGCTTCGCTATAGCCGGGGTGATGCGCAGAACGGCTACAGTATAACCGCCATGGGTTACAACGGCACCTGGAATGCCACGAACCAGGTCGCCAAGCGCGCCGTAGATAAAGGCCTGATCTCTCGTTATGGCACCCTCGATCCCACGGATGGAGGAAATTCGTATCGCTACAGCCTTTCCGTGGAAGGGCAGAAGACAACGGAGAATTCGGTTACCAGGGCGAATGCATATCTGGTCAAGTATAATATGAATTTGTGGAATAATTTTACGTACGCACTGGAAGACCAGGTGCATGGCGACCAGTTCGAGCAGTCCGATAACCGGATCATATCCGGTTTCAGCGTCAGCCAGGATTGGATAACGAAGCTGGCCGGCCACGATACGGTCAATACGATAGGTTTGCAGGTACGCAATGATGACATCAAACCGGTCGCGCTTTACCATACCGTGGATCAACAGCTGCTTTCCATAACGCGGCAGGACGATGTCATCCAGACCAGCGTGAGCGTCTATGCACAGAACCGTTTTCAATGGTCGGAAAAATTCCGCAGCATAGCGGGGATCCGCGGAGACTTCTACCGCTGGAAGGTGGATAGTGATAATCCTCTTAATTCCGGCGAGGCCCACGCCTCCCTGGGGAGCCCTAAACTGAGCCTGATTTTCGGACCCTGGGAAAAAACAGAGTACTATGTAAATGCCGGATATGGTTTCCACAGCAATGACGCACGGGGAACGACCATGACCGTAGACCCGCAGACGGGCGATCCGGTCAGCAAGGTCACCCCCCTTGTGCGGGCCAAGGGGCTTGATATCGGGGCGAGGACAGCGGTCATCCCGCATGTGCAAAGCGAGCTTACCCTCTGGTATTTGTATCTGGACTCCGAGCTCACCTTTGCCGGCGACGCCGGCATAACCGAGCCGGGCTTTCCGAGCCGCCGGTACGGCGTGGAATGGGCAAACTACTACACACCGACCCCATGGTTCACCCTTGATGCTGATATAGCCGCATCTCATACCCGCTTTATCGGCGATCCTGTCGGACCCTACATTCCCGGTTCACCCGAAGTGGTGGCCTCCGCCGGAGCTTCTATTGACAGCATTGACGGCTTTCTTGGCAGCCTGCGGCTGCGCTATTTCGGACCGCGGCCACTGTATGATGACAACAGTGTCCGGTCCGACTCGTCCACCCTCGTGAATGCGCGGGTCGGCTATAAATTCAGCAATAACTGGCGCCTGTTCCTTGATGTTTTGAACCTGTTTGACGCAAAAGTCAGCGATATCGATTATTTTTACGTGTCCCGGCTGCCGGGTGAGCCCCCGGCAGGTGTAGCGGATATTCACACACATCCGGAGGATCCGCGGGAATATCGCCTTACCCTGTCCGCGAGCTTCTGATAGCCGGAGATAGAGTGATACAAATAATGTACACTAAGCATATGATTACCGAAAATCACAAATGTGGGTCAGCTGAATACAATTTAATGATAATAGATTTCAGGAGGGGGACATGATAAAATCACTCGCGATGCGGCTTGTTTATGCGATGCTTTTGTTTGTGCTTGTGGCTTGTGGTAGTGGGGGGGCAGGTGGCAAAGAACCAACATCGAGCGGCCTGTTCGGCGTTGTTTGGTCAGGTGCTCAATTTGCGGGAGTGGGAAACAGCGGCATGATCCGAACCTCCCCTGACGGAGTATCGTGGACTTTCCGGAACTCCAGCACAGTAAACTCACTGCTGAATGTAGCATGGTCTGGAACGCAATTTACAGCAGTGGGCAATAATGGGGCCGTTCTCACTTCTCCTGATGGAGTAACGTGGACTATGCGGGCGTCGGGAACTTCCCGAGACCTCTATGGTGTTGCCTGGTCCGGATCACAGTTCGCCATAGTCGGGGGTTCCGGCGCCATTTTTACTTCTTCGACGGGAACGCAATGGACTCCGCAGACCTCGGGCACTTCCGAGAATCTCTACGGCCTTGCCTGGTCCGGGACACAGTTCGTTGCAGTCGGGTATGCCGGCACAATCCTCACCTCTCCAGACGCAGTTACTTGGACAGCACAGACTTCGGGTATTGCAGATCCCCTCGGTGGCATCGTCTGGTCCGGGACACAGTTCGTGGCAGTAGGAAATGCCGGTGCTATCCTCACGTCTCCCGATGGAGTGACGTGGACAGCTCAGGCATCCGGAGTTGAAAACGGTCTGAGCGGCATCGCATGGTCCGGAACGCAATTCGTGGCAGTAGGAGACACGGGAACAATTCTAACCTCCCCTGATGCCGTAACATGGACGCCATGTGCTTCGGGCACTACTAATTCCCTGTTTGGCGTTGCCTGGTCCGGGGCCCTGTCTCGGTTTGTGGCCGTGGGATGGAGCAACGTCATACTCACCTCTCCGGACGGGGTAACGTGGACACGGCGTTCTTAGTCTTTGAGCATGAGTGCAACGCGCGTTGATTGCGCAAGTAAGAGTGAAGTTTACTACGATCTATGCTCTCAGTCATTCCTGCTTGGCACGCTGATAACTGATCGAGCACAGCTGATCGCCTGTTCATTGCTGCCGAAATTCATCGGCACAGGATAATTCCACGTTGAAAGGAGCGAACCATGAAAGGCAAACATCCGCACAAGCATGAGCACGAACACAAGCATCAGCACGATCATGAGCATGAACACACGCATGGGAAAGAAGCCCATGAACATCAGCACGGCCATGAGCACGAGCATCCCCATGAACATGAACACGCGCACGAACATGGCCACGTAGCAGGCGAAAAGGGACATGACCACAAGCACACTCCGGCTGAGCATGGCACTCACGAACACAAGCATCCGGGGCATGAAAAGGAACCTCATAAGCATTCGCACTGATATGATGTATGAGCCATAAGAAGCCCTCCTCACCGGGATTGTAAGCATCTTTTCGTCATGAGCGGACTGTTCTCAAAATTGAAGGTGGACAATAATGCACATTCCTGACGGATATCTGGGGCCTGCAACGTACGGCACGATGTTTGCCGCGACCATTCCATTTTGGGTGGCCGCATCGTATAAGTTGAACAGGACCCTGAAGTCTAAACAGGCCCCGTACCTTGCGCTCGGCGCCGCATTCAGCTTTGTTATCATGATGTTCAATATTCCCATTATCGGCGGTACAACCGGCCACGCAACGGGTGCCACCCTTATCGCTATCCTTCTCGGGCCCTGGGCCGCGCTGATCTCGGTGTCCGTCGCCCTGATCATCCAGGCATTGCTGTTCGGCGACGGGGGCATAACAGCTATCGGGGCGAACTGTTTCAACATGGGTGTGGTCGGGGTATTCGTCGGTTACGGCATATACCGCCTCATCGCGACTCGTTCTGAAACAGCGAGCAGGCGGAGGCTGGTCGCCGGCGCGGTTGCGGCCTATGTGAGCCTGAATGTTTCTGCCTTGATCGCTGCGGTTCAACTGGGCATACAACCCCTGCTGGAACATTCCTCAACGGGCCAACCGCTCTATTCTCCCTTTCCTTTGAGAATTGCTATCCCGGCCATGGTGGGGCAGCATCTGCTGTTGTTCGGTTTTGTGGAAGCTGTGATAACGGCGCTTGTGATCAAATACCTGCAGAAGAATAATCCCGAGATGTTGAACCAAAAAGCGTGAGGGGAATGGGGTCCCGTGATGAAAACGGCAACGAAATTATGGATCGTCATCGGCATACTTGCCCTCCTTTCACCGCTTGGCATCATCCTGCCGAAAATGGTCGGCGCCGGTGGAGCATGGGGCGAGTGGGGATTGCCTGAGATCGAAAAGGCCGTGGGCTTCGTGCCTGAGGGCATGAAACGTGTCGCGGAACTCTGGAAAGCGCCTCTCCCGGACTACGCATTGCCTCATCAGGGTAAAGGACTGCTTGCCGAAAGTTTTGGGTATGTGCTTTCCGCGATCATCGGCATTGTGTTCACGGCGGGGGTCATGTATCTTCTCACAAAACTGCTGGGACGCAAGAGCGGAACTAAATAGAGATCTACCAATCGGAACGGTGGCGGTTTTGTCACGAACGAACTTTTTGGATAAGACACTTCTCGCGGTTGCGCATGTAGCGGAGCAGTCCCTGTTCTCCGAGACCTATGCGAGAGGACGGGGATTGCTTCAGGCGCTTGATGTCAGAATAAAGTTGCTCTGTTTCCTTTGCATCCTCGTCATGGTAAGCGTTCTCCGCTCGCCTCAATCATTGTGGGTGATGTACGGTGTGAGCCTCCTGCTTGCGGTCATGTCCCGCGTTCCGCTCGGATTTTTCCTGAAGCGGGTCTGGATGTTCGTGCCGCTTTTTTCTGCCGCCATTGTCCTGCCCGCGCTCTTCAATGTTGTCACACCGGGCGATCCGGTCCTGGTCATTATGAAGCTTGCCCGCAGTTACTCCTGGGGTCCTTACACAATTCCTGCTGAAATCGCTGTTACGCGCCAGGGGCTCTGGGGTGCGATTGTATTCGTATCGCGCGTCGCCGCATCGGTTTCCTTTGCGGTGCTGTTCACGCTTACGACCAGGTGGAATATCGTCTTTTCCGGCCTCCGTGCCTTATTCGTTCCCCGCATATTCGTGATGACGCTCAGCATGACCGAGCGTTATATCTTCGTGTTCCTCCGATTGATTCAGGACATGTACCGTGCCCGGAAGAGCAGGACCATCCGGTCCCATTCGACGGCGGAAGAACGGAACTGGACGGCCTCCCGTATCGGCGTTACCTTCAATAAATCCATCGACATGAGCGAAGATATATACAAAGCCATGCTCTCGCGCGGGTTCCACGGTGAATTCCGCACGCTGGAGCGGTTCCATATCTCCCTCGCGGATATGCTCTGGCTGGCGTCGGTCCTGCTGGCAGGGGTAACGCTCATTTTGTTCGAGAAGGGACTCCTTCATTCATGAACGCGTTCAGTCTTCGAAATGTCTCTTATTCTTACGGCAATGGGCATCCTGTCCTGGCGGACTTAAGCATCGACATCGGTGCCGGCGAACGGATCGCTATCCTCGGCGCGAACGGAACAGGAAAATCAACACTCCTTTCATTGCTGGATGGCCTGGCGTTCCCGCAAGAGGGCATCATCCATGTATTCGGGAAACCGCTGTCAGAACATTCACTCGAGAACAGCTCCTTTTCTGAAGATTTCAGGAAGCGCGTTGCTTTCATTTTTCAGAACCCCGATGTGCAGCTGTTTTCATCATCCGTTTGGGAGGAAGTCGCCTTCGGGCCGCTGCAACTCGGCTTTTCCCGCATCCAGGTGGCCTCGATCGTCGAAGATCTGCTTGACACGCTCCGCATCAGCGACCTCCGGGACCGGCCCCCGTATACGCTGTCCGACGGTCAGAAAAAGAAGGTGGCCATCGCGTCAAGCCTGGCAACGGACCCCGATGTTCTCCTGCTCGATGAGCCGACGAACGGCCTGGACCCGAGGACCCAGGTCTGGCTGATCCAACTGCTGGACGAACTGCACCACAAGGGGAAGACCATCATCACCGCAACTCATGACCTTTCGATCGCAGGGGACATCGCGGAGCGGGCGATCGTCCTTTCCGAGGAACACTCAGTTGCCGGTGACGGTCCGTTCTGGGATATCATCAACAACGAAGATCTTCTTCTCAAGGTCAACCTGATCCATGAGCATGCCCACCGCCACGGTCAGAGCGCCCACGTGCATCGGCACGGCCACTTCGGGCACTATCACGCGAACGGGGGCTCATTACCCTACAACCACGAACATCATGGCGAAGACCGCGACAGCTTCCAGACAGGGGCCCCGGAAACCGGTGATCTGAAGAAGCTTCTTATCATGCTTGAGCACTGGATAGATCACGGCGACAACCACGTCGAGAGTTACCGTGAATGGGCTGACAGAGCGATCAGGGCAGGGGAAGGGGAGATCGCCAGGGAGATCCATCTCGCGATCGCCGAGGAGGACTCGGCAAAAAACCATTTCAAGCGAGCAAGAGATGTCATCGCGGAAAAAATAGGGCTGAAAGATTAGCCGCTCGGGATAGCGATCTAACTTGCATTCATGCTGAACTCTTTGTCTTTGTTCAATGCGGATTGCCCTGGGTAAAAAGAGAATGAAACATTCTTTCAAGTGTGTGTCTGATGAGATCCTGAAAACATTTCCATTCCTTCTCTCTCGATAACGGATTTTCAGGAGGCAGGGGTTTGTACGATGAACCCGGTCCCTATGCAGTTCTCGTTCGCGATAGCCTCTCTCGAAAATCTGACGCTCCTCTCAAAAACGGGTGATGGCGATTCTCCCGTTTCCTTGTCGTTTTTTGCTTAAATTTACGGTATCCTTCGGAACGGTCTTTTCTTTCGCGACAATATCTAAAATATCTTAAAAACGGCTTGACACCGGGGAGGCTCTGTGGTATTTTGCGCGCATAAATTGAAAATGAATATCAAAATCAAAAGGAGCCGTCCGTGAGAACACGCGTACTGGCAGGACTCGTTTCCGGTTTTATTGCCTTGTTTCTGAACCCCCTTCTGGCCCTGGGAGACGCACCGCAGAAGATCCAGGACAATTCGTTTCTGATCGAGGAGGCATACAATCAGGAGCGAGGTGTGGTGCAGCATATTCAGACCTATCAATATCTCCATAAGGCCAAGACATGGCTTTATACCTTCACCCAGGAATGGCCGGTGCCAGGGCAGACCCACCAGCTGTCGTACACCATACCTGTAGATCACCTCAACGACGGCGGCTCTACTGGCATTGGAGATGTCGCTCTGAATTATCGTTATCAGCTGATCATGAAAGAGCATTTGGCTGTCGCTCCCCGATTTTCCGTGCTTCTTCCAACAGGAGATTACAAAAAAGGGCTGGGGAACGGTGCTGTAGGATATCAGACAAATCTCCCCGTAAGCGTGGAATTGTCTGACTCGTGGGTAACGCATTGGAACGCGGGAGCTACCTTCACGCCGGGTGCAGAGGGCGCATCAGGTATTCATGCGGATACAAGAGGATACAACCTCGGTGCGAGCATCATCTGGCTGACATCTGAGAATTTCAATATTCTCACCGAGGCTCTGTGGAGTTCCGTCGAATCGGTCAATCTGGACGGCACGAAAACGGGCCAGAGCAGCTTCTTTATCAATCCCGGCGTACGATTTGCCATCAACAAGCCGTCAGGTCTGCAGATAGTCCCCGGATTTTCCTTTCCCATCGGCATCGGCTCCTCCTATCGCGAGTATGGCATGTTCTTGTATCTGTCGTTTGAACACCCACTGTTTTAGAGATCGGCACGGATTTCCTCTCGAGACAATTCGGTTGCAAAGTGCGGCATTTCGGGTATATTCTACTGGTCACCCTGATCCATGAACATGTCCTTTGCCGCGGCAAGACCACCCTGTCCATTGATAGGACAGCGCGGCCACCTGAACACCGACTGGAGGCTCCATGCACGACAACCATAAACATCACAGCCACCACGATCATGACCATGAACAGGCTCCCGGAGCCGAAGATCTGAAGAAGCTCCAGCTCATGCTGGAGCACTGGATCGAGCACGACGACAGCCACGTTGAAAGCTACCGCGAATGGGCTGACAAGGCGAGCCGGGCGGGGGAAGAGGATATCGCCAAGGAGATCCATCTCGCGATCTCGGAAAGCGATGCCGTGAAAAGCCACCTGAAACGGGCGAAGGCCATCCTCGCGGCAAAGATGGTGCTCCGGAAATGATTTTGCCGCTGATCAATGTGGATATTTTCTCAGAATAACATCAAGAGATATTTATTTACCACGGATGAACACGGATGCGTAAGAGCCGGCTGAAAGATCCTCAATTACATGGTCTCTCAATCGTAAGGTGTCTTGGTTCACTATTTTTTTTACCTCACTCGCGGACATTCGCGGCTGAAGCGAGCTGTTCTTCTTTCCTTCTAAACGTGTCCAACGATCTATTAAGGAGACTACCATGCCGGACATGAACGATACGGACCTGCGGGATGCAATCCAGTTCCACGGCCACCTGTGCCCGGGCCTTGCCCTGGGCTACCGCGTTGCCAAGGCCGCGCTTCGGGAGCTCAAGGCCGACCGGCCCCATGACGAGGAGCTCGCGGCGATCGTAGAAAACGACTCCTGCGCCGCCGACGCCATCCAGTTCATAACGGGCTGCACCTTCGGCAAGGGGAACCTGATCTTCCGGGATCACGGGAAACACGTCTACACGCTCTTCAACAGGAAGACCGGGCAGGGGGTTCGCATCTCCGAAGATTACCGAGGCTTTGAACAGGATCAGCGTTTTCAGGAGCTCAAGAAGCGGCAGGAAGCGGGTGAGAACGTCGCTGAAGAAAAAAGATCGCTCATGATGGAAAAAGCAGGAGCGATCCTGAAGGCTGACGAACGGGAAATCTTCAGCGTCCTGCCGATAACCTCCCCACCGCCGGAAGAAGCACGGATCCGCGCCTCGGTCCGCTGCTCTCAATGCGCCGAAAAGTTCATGGAGTCCCGCGGCCGCGTCAGGAACGGAAAAATCGTGTGCATTCCCTGCTTCGAAAGGGAATAACCGTACAATATCCTTGACTTTGCACGCTCCCGAAGTTATTATAGCCGTGCTCTTTCAGCCAACCTTGTAAAAACCAACAGAGGAGAAATCGATGAAAAATATCCTTGTTATTCCGTTGCTTGCCTCCTTCTTGTTTTCGGGATGCGTCATGCAGTCTACCTATGCTGCCAAGGCTAAGGAATCGGAAACGCTGACGGCGCAAGTGGACAAGCTGCAGTCCGAGGTGGTAACGCTCACCGCGGAAGGGAACACGCTCAAGAAGGAACGCGATACCGCGAAGCAGGACAATGCCGCGCTCCAGGAAAAAGTGAGCGAACTGTCGCAGAAGGCGGAAAAGGCCGAACAGCTCGAGAAAGCGACCCAGACCTACCAGGACCTGCAGAAGAAGCTCGAGAAGGAGATCCAGCAGGGCCAGGTGCAGATCACCGAGATGAAGAACCGGCTGACCATGACCATGGTCGACAAGATCCTCTTCCCCTCGGGCAAGACGGAGATCAGCAAGGAAGGGAAGAAGGTCCTTGACAAGGTGGTCAGCATTCTGAAGGACGTGAAGGACAAGCGGATCCAGGTCGAGGGGCATACGGACAATGTCCCGATCGTGAGCGACCTGAAAAAGCGGTACCCCACGAACTGGGAGCTTTCGACCGCCCGCGCAACCGAGGTCGTGCGCTATCTCCAGGAGTCCGGCGGCATCGATCCCAAGCTGCTGTCGGCAACAGGATATGCGGAATACCAGCCGGTCGCGGACAATGCGACCGACGAGGGCAGGCTCAAGAACCGGCGCATCGAGATCGTGCTGCTGCCTCTGCTCAAATAGGAAACGCGATGTTCACCGGGATCGTGGAAGAAATGGGGAGCGTGAAAGCGCTCCGGCGTGAAGCGGGCGCTGCCCGGCTGGCCATAGCGGCATCAACGGTCCTCGGCAATACCGCCATCGGCGACAGCATCTCGGTGAACGGCGTCTGCCTTACCGTCGTCGAGATGAGCGCGGACGAGTTTACTGCCGATGTTGCCGTCGAGACGCTCAGCGTCACGAACCTCGGGGAACTGAAGGCCGGGGCACGGGTGAACCTGGAGCGGGCGCTTCAGCTCTCGGCCAGGATCGGCGGCCACCTGGTGAGCGGGCATGTCGATGCCGTGGGCCGCATCCGGTCCCGGCGCGAAGAGGGAAGCGGCTGGCGCATCTTTTTCGATGCGCCTGACAGCGTTCTCCGGTATGTGATCAAGAAGGGCTCCATCGCCATCGACGGCATCAGTCTCACCGTCGCCGACGTGGACCGAACGGGGTTCTCGATCGCGATGATCACGCACACGGCGAAGCTCACCACCCTGGGGTTCAAGTCCGCGGGAGACAGCGTCAACCTCGAGACGGACATCATCGGCAAGTACATTGAGCGGCTCCTGTCCGGCAGGGTCGAAGGCGGCCTCACCCTGGAACAGTTGAAGAGCGCGGGATTTGCATAAGGAAAATTCAAACAACAATACTCGGAGTTCACAGTTAAGGAATGCAAAACCCCTTCTGTTCCTGATTCTTTGACATTGATGTGGCATTGTTATTTTGAACTTTGAAATCGAAGGAGTGTTGCAGAATGAAGTTCAATACGATCGAAGAGGCAATCGAGGACATCCGGAACGGCAGGATGGTTATCCTCGTGGACGATGAGGACCGGGAGAACGAGGGCGACCTGACCATGGCTGCCGAGGCGGTGACGCCGGAGGCAATCAATTTCATGGCCACGCACGGCAGGGGTCTGATCTGCCTCTCGCTCACTTCCGAGCGGGTGGAGCAGCTCCAGCTTCCTATGATGACCACCGACAATACGTCCTCCTTCGGCACCGCCTTCACGATCTCCATTGAAGCGAAGAAGGGCGTGACCACCGGCATATCGGCCGCGGACCGGGCGACCACGATCAAAACGGCGATCAGCCCGAAATCCCGTCCTGAAGACCTCGCCCGCCCCGGCCATATTTTCCCACTCCGCGCGCGCCCGGGAGGAGTCCTGCAGCGTGCCGGCCAGACGGAGGGATCCGTCGATCTCGCGCGTCTCGCCGGCCTGTATCCCGCGGGCGTCATCTGTGAGATCATGAACGACGACGGGAGCATGGCGCGCGTGCCCCATCTGATGGAGTACGCAAAAAAATTCGGACTCAAGATCGTGACCATCAAGGACCTGATCGGCTACCGGGTGAAGAAGGAGTCGCTCGTGCGGCGCGTGGCGGTCACCAAGATGCCGACAAGCTACGGCGGCGATTTCACCGCCATCCTCTATGCCAACGACATTGATCGCATGAACCACGTTGCGCTTGTCAAGGGAGAGATCAAGCCCGAGGACGACGTGCTCGTGCGCGTGCACTCGGAATGCCTGACCGGCGACGTGTTCGGGTCCCAGCGCTGCGACTGCGGAGAACAGCTCCAGAACGCGATGAAGATGATCGACGACGAGGGCAAGGGGATCATCCTGTACATGCGCCAGGAGGGCCGGGGCATCGGGCTCGAAGGCAAGCTCAAGGCCTATGAACTGCAGGACAAGGGCAAGGACACCGTCGAGGCGAACCTTGCCCTGGGATTCAAGGCCGATCTCAGGGATTACGGCGTCGGCGCGCAGATCCTGCGTGATATCGGCGTCCGCAGGATCAGGCTTCTCACGAACAATCCCAAGAAGATCGTCGGCCTCGAGGGGTACGGGTTGACCGTGACCGGCCGGGTGCCGATCGAGATGCATCCCCACGCCAAGAACATCCATTATCTCAAGGTGAAGAAAAGCAAGCTCGGGCATATGCTGGAAAAAGTATAAGACGGCTCGCGGACCGGAACGAACAATAACATTGCACCATCCAGATCTGCGACAGCAGGAGGCATTGATGGCAAAGATTATCCAGGGAGATCTCTCGGCCAAAGGGCTCAAGTTCGCGATCGTGGCTGCGCGGTTCAATGACTTCATCACGAGCAGGCTGCTCGACGGCGCGCTCGACGCGCTCCAGCGTCACGGGGCCGCGGAGGGGGATATCGAGATCGTCAAGGTCCCCGGTTCCTACGAGATCCCCCTTGCCGCGAAGACGCTCGCCCAATCCAAGAAGTACCATGCCGTTATCTGCCTCGGCGCCGTGATCCGCGGCGCGACGCCGCACTTCGAGTATGTCAGCGCCGAGGTGAGCAAGGGCGTTGCCGCCGTTTCGATGGAGTCCGGCCTGCCGGTCATCTTCGGCGTCCTCACGACCGATACCATTGAACAGGCCGTGGAGCGGGCGGGAACGAAGGCGGGCAACAAGGGCTGGGACGCGGCGCTTTCGGCGATCGAGATGGCGAATGTGATGCGGCAGCTGGCATAAGGGAGACCATGCAGAGACGCCTCGAATTAACGGTATGAAGAGACGCAAAGCCAGGGAACATGCGCTCCAGATACTGTTCCAGCTCGATATCAGAAAGGAAAAGCCCTCTGCTTCCGTCCTGAAGCATTTCTGGGCAGAGTATCCGCCGGACGAAGAGGTGAAGCAGTTCGCGGAAGAGATCGTCCGGGGAGCGTACAAGCATATTACCCGGATCAACGATCTGATCCATCAATGCGCGAAGAACTGGAGCCTCGACCGCATGTCCGTCGTTGATCGGAACGTGCTCCGAATGGCAGTATACGAGATCCTTTACCGCATGGACATCCCCACCAGCGTTACCATCAACGAGGCCATTGAGATCGCCAAGAAATACGGCACCGATGACTCAGGCGCTTTTGTGAACGGCATCCTGGACTCGGTGGCACGGGTCACCGGAAAGCTCGATGAGAGCAGGATCGAAGACTGATCGGAAGGGGAATGCCCGGTTTGACGGTTACCGTACTGTTACAGGACGTCAAAAAGCTCGAATCAGAGGCGCTCGTCGTCGGCTTCTTCGAGAATGTCAGACCCCTCAAAAACCTGGCAGGCGAACTTGACTGGCTGCTCTGCGGCGCACTTTCCAACCTCATTATCACGCACAAATTGCGCGGCTCGCAGGGCGATATCGCCCTGCTGACCTCGCAGGGAAAGGTCAACGCTCAGAAGATATTCATGGTCGGCCTCGGACCCGCTGCAGCGCTTACACCCGGCGCAGTATCCGACGCGGCTCGCAGGGCGATGGCCAGCGTGATTCGCGCAGGCGCACAATCAGCCGCCATGGAATTTTTCCCCATCCCCGCCGCCTCCTATGACGTCGCAGTGCCCGCTCTCTGGCAGGGTTTGTCGGCCGGGATCGGAGCCGCTCCGATGAAGGTCGCGCTTCTGGCGAAAGACGCAGCGGCATACGATAAGATCCTGAGGCTGGTGCATGAACAGCGGCTGAACGCCGACCCGAAAGGCTGACCGGGCGTGCGCGGCGCCCCATCAACGATCAGCGGCAGGAGAGCAGGAGACCGGAAGAGATGATCCCTCGCTACAGCAGAGCGGAAATGAGCGGCCTGTGGGAACCGGAGGCCAGGTATCGCGCCTGGCTCGAGGTTGAGCTCCTGGCGTGCGAAGCCAATGCGCGACTGGGTTTGATACCGAAAAAATCCCTGGCGGCCATCAGGAAAAAAGCGGGCTTCAGCGTCGACCGGATCGATGCGCTCGAAAAGATCGTCAAGCACGACGTTATCGCTTTCCTGACCGCGGTGGGAGAGAAGGTCGGACCCGATTCGCGGTACATTCACCTTGGCCTTACGTCGTCCGATGTGCTCGACACCTCCCTGGCGTCGCTCATGCGGAAGGCTTCTGACATCATCATCAGCGACATCCGCGTTCTTTTGAAGACCCTGAAAAAGAAAGCGCTGCAGCACAAGAACACGGTCATGATCGGCCGCTCGCACGGGGTCCATGCGGAGCCGGTCACGTTCGGGCTCAAGATGGCGCTGTGGTACGAGGAAATGGTTCGAGCCCTCGATCGCATGGAGCGGGCGAGGGAAGTGATCAGCGTCGGCAAGGTCTCGGGAGCCGTGGGGACCTTCGCGAACATCGATCCCTCGGTGGAGGCCTACGTGTGCCGGAAGATGGGGCTCAGGCCGGAGCCCGTGGCGACGCAGGTCGTGCAGCGCGACCGTCATGCCGAGTTCCTTTCGACGCTGGCGCTCATCGCCTCGTCGATCGAAAAGTTCTCGGTGGAACTGAGGCACCTCCAGCGGACAGAGGTGCTCGAGGCGGAGGAGTACTTTTCAGAGGGTCAGAAGGGGTCCTCGGCGATGCCGCACAAGCGGAACCCCATCTCGGCGGAGAACCTTTCCGGCCTGGCGCGGGTGGTCCGGGCGAACGCCGTGGCCGCCATGGAGAATGTCGCCCTGTGGCATGAACGCGACATCAGTCATTCATCGGTTGAGCGCATCATCATCCCGGACAGCACGATCCTGCTGGACTACATGCTGGCCCGGTTCAACAGCCTGATCGACCGTCTTTTTGTCTACCCGAAGAACATGGAACGGAACATGTCCATTTCAAAGGGCCTCTTTCATTCGGAAACGGTGATGCTGGCGCTCGTCGCAAAGGGGATCAGCCGGGAGACCGCATACTCCTACGTGCAGCGGAATGCCATGGAGGTATGGAAGCACGGCGGGGACTTCAAGGACCGCCTCAAGGGCGACCGGGACATTTACAGGCACCTGAGCGGCAGGGAGATCGACGACTGCTTCGACCTTTCCCATACGCTCAAAAAGGTCGATTTCATTTTCAAGAGAGTTTTTCGAAAAAACAGGAAAGATGCGTGATCCACAGTGTCTGAAAGCAAAATACCGTTCGTTTGCACCCCGTAAACTGCGGTCTGCATCTTCAAGAGGATGTCATTATGTTTGACAAGTTACATGAAGAGTGCGGCATTTTCGGGATCTTCGGCCATCCCGACGCGGCGAATCTCACCTACCTCGGGTTGTATTCGCTGCAGCACCGCGGCCAGGAGTCGGCGGGGATCGTATCCTCCGACGGCAAACGCCTCTACGGGGAGAAGGCAATGGGCCTCGTCGCCGACATTTTCGGCGAGGAGCGCATCAAGAAACTTCCCGGACACATGGCCATCGGCCACAACCGGTATTCCACGACCGGTGACAGCACCGCCATCAACATCCAGCCGATCCTCGTGAATTTCGCCCTCGGCGGCCTCGCCATCGCGCACAACGGCAACCTGGTGAACGCCGGCATCCTGAAGGACGAGCTCGAGGCCTACGGCTCCATTTTCCAGTCGACCATGGACAGCGAGGTGATCATCCACCTGATCGCCCAGTCGAAGGCCGCAACGCTGCATGACCGGATCGTGGACGCGCTCGGCCATGTCCAGGGTTCGTACAGCCTTTTGATCATCACGGAAGAGGAGATGATCGCCGTTCGCGATCCCCACGGCTTCCGGCCGCTGTCGCTCGCCGAGCACGACGGCGCCTATGTCGTCGCATCCGAAACCTGCGCCTTCGACCTGATCGAGGCCACCTACATTAGGGACATCGCGCCGGGCGAGATGGTCGTGATCAACAGCAAGGGCATCAGTTCCTCGTTTCCCTTCAAGCCTGCCCAGCCTTCCCACTGCATTTTCGAATTCATCTATTTCGCCCGTCCGGACAGCATGGTGTTCGGCCAGAATGTGTACACGATCCGCAAGAACTTCGGCAGACAGCTCGCCCGCGAGACCGGCGTGCCCGCCGACGTCGTGATCCCCGTTCCGGACTCGGGCGTCCCGGCGGCCCTGGGGTACGCGGAAGAGGCGGGAATACCCTTCGATACAGGCCTCATCAGGAACCACTACATCGGACGCACGTTCATCGAACCGCGCCAGAGCATCCGCCATTTCGGCGTCAAGATCAAGCTGAACCCCGTGAGGGACGCGCTCAGAGGGAAGCGGGTCGTCGTGGTGGATGATTCCATCGTGCGGGGGACGACGAGCAAAAAGATCATCAAGATGATCCGGAACGCGGGAGCGTCGGAGATCCACATGCGCATCAGCTCGCCGCCGACATCCTTTCCCTGCTACTACGGCATCGATACACCGACACGGCAGGAGCTGATCGCCTCGACACACAGCATCGAAGAGATCAGGAAATACATAACCGCGGACACCCTCGGCTACATCAGCCTCGACGGCATCCAGAAGGTGGTGTCGCAGCCGATGGACTACTGCCAGGCCTGCTTCGACGGGGAGTATCCGGTTCCGTTCCCGGGGGAGAAGATGCTGCAGCTGGGATTGTTCGACAAGGAATGAGAAGGACTTTTCCACGGATGGGCTCGGATGGAATCGCAAAAGATCGAATGAACCGGGCTTGTGCTATCGATGTTAATTCGTGTCATTCGGTTACAAGGATTGAAAGAAGTGGTGCCGAGGCGCAGAATCGAACTGCGGACACGAGGCTTTTCAGGCCTCTGCTCTACCAACTGAGCTACCTCGGCGCGGGAGCGGTCGACTCAACAGAGCGATAAAATAGCAGAGTGGGGGGTTGATTGTCAAGGAATATTTCTCCCCGGACATGCTTCGGCTCCACGGTTGTCCCGGAATCAACTTCCGGTAAAACGATATTCGGGAGTGCTTATATGAATAAGGTCTTTTCCCGTCCCTCCTGTCTGAAGAACAAACCATTCCGGTTCTGTCCGGGATGCAGCCATGGTGTCCTGCACCGCATCGTTGCGGAAACGATCGATGTGCTCGGCATCTGTGACCGGACCATCGGCATAGCGCCGGTGGGATGCGCCGTCTTTGCCTATGACTATTTCGATATCGACATGATCGAGGTCCCGCACGGCAGGCCCCCCGCGATCGCCACGGGCATGAAGCGCTCCAGGCCCGATTGCGTGATCTTCAGCTATCAGGGCGACGGCGACCTGGCTGCGATCGGCACCGCGGAGATCGTCCACGCAGCTGCGCGCGGCGAGAATATCACGGTCGTCTTCGTGAATAACGGCAATTACGGCATGACGGGCGGCCAGATGGCCCCCACGACGCTCATCGGCCAGAAGACGACGACGACGCCGGCTGGCAGGAGTGTGAAGGAGGCCGGCAGCCCGCTCAGGGTGAGCGAAATGCTTGCTTCCCTGGACGGTCCCACGTATATCGAGCGCGTTTCCGTTGATACGCCCAGGAACGTGCTGAACGCGAAGAAGGCTATCCGGAAAGCCTTTCAAAACCAGCTCGACGGGAGGGGGTTCTCGCTGGTCGAAGTGCTCTCCCTGTGCCCGACCGACTGGGGCATGAGCCCGAGCCAGGCGGTCGACTGGGTGCAAGGCAGCATGATGGCCTACTATCCGCTCGGCGTGTTCAAGGACCTGGACAGGGGACACAGCACGGAAACCGGGAAAAGCGGGTGACCATGTATCAGGACGTGATGATAGCCGGCTTCGGTGGTCAGGGCGTGCTCGTGGCAGGCAAACTTCTCGCCTATGCCGGGATGCTCGAGGGAAAGCATGTCACCTGGTTCCCTTCCTACGGCGCGGAAATCAGGGGGGGCACCGCGAACTGCACCGTCATCATCTCTTCCGACGAGATCGGCTCTCCCGTGGTCCAGCACCCGTCTGCCATGCTCATCTTCAATGAGGCCTCCTATAAAAAATTTGAGAACAGGATCAGGGAAAAGGGCCATCTGTTTTTGAACGCATCTCTCGTCCAGGTGAAGCCGACCCGGAACGATATTTCCAGGATCGATATCAATGCCAATGACATCGCCGACGAACTGGGTGATATCCGGATCGCGAACATGGTTATGCTCGGAGCGTATCTGCAGAAAAGCGGCGTCGTCGCTCTCGAGTCCGTGCTCACCGCCCTCAAGCAGGTCCTGCCGGCGCGCCGGCATGCGCTGATCCCTCTGAATGAACGTGCCCTGAGGCGGGGTGCGGACGTATGCTGTAAAAACTCCGCGTGAATGTGACGCTGCCCTTACGGGCTCCCCGGCCGCGTCCGGTGGACAGCCCGGGGCCCCACCATCCCCTCTTCATTGACAAATATGATCATTTCCTGTATCGTGTGCCATATTTCTGAGCATGCAGAGCATGAGGTTCGCATGGTCGCTTCTGCATGCGGGTATGACGGGGCAGGACTGAAACGCGAGGCGCACGGTGATCCCGATCAGAGACATCAATCCGACCGAACGGTTTCCCGTCGTGACACTGCTGTTCATCGTTCTCAACTGCCTGGTGTTCCTGCATGAGGTGCTGCTCGGTCCTCAAGGCGAAGCTTTTGTCACGGCGTTCTCGCTCGTACCGCGGAAGTTGTTCTCGGGCGTTGGGGCGGGACAGGCCGTACCGGCCTGGGCCACCGTCTTCACCTCTATGTTCCTGCACGGCGGCATCCTGCATGTCGCCGGCAACATGCTCTATCTCTGGATCTTCGGCAACAATATCGAGGATTCCATGGGCAGGATCCGGTTCGTCTTTTTTTATTTTCTGTGCGGTGCCATAGCCGCCGGCACTCATGCTTTGGCAAACGCGGGATCTACCGTACCGATGATCGGCGCCAGCGGGGCGATCTCGGGGATCCTGGGCGCCTACCTTATGCTGTTTCCCCGCGCGCGCGTGCTGACGCTGGTGATCCTCGGCTTCTATATACGGACGATCGAGGTTCCCGCCATGGTCGTTCTCGGCTTCTGGTTCGTGCTTCAGTTCCTGAATGCGCTGATATCGGCGGGTACCGGCGCAGGAGTGGCCTGGTATGCTCATGTCGGCGGATTCATTGCCGGGATCACGCTCATTGGCGTGTTCAAGAGGGGCGATGTTCCGTTCGGCGGAAGGAAAAGTGACAGCTCTCTATGATCGTTCCCTGTGAATGCGGCGCCAAGCTCAAAATTGATGACGCGAAGGTAGGACCCCTGGGCGTGAAGATCCGATGTCCCCGGTGCGGCAACATTCTTCCGGTCATGAGACAGACGGGAGAGCCCGCCGCCAGAACCGAGCCCAGACAGGTCTGGCCGATGTTCGCGACGGCGCCTCTCGTCCTCATTGCCCACGACAGCAAGGTTGTGCGCGATATGGTCGCTTCCGTGCTGGAGGAGACGGGCTTCCGCATCGACATGGCCGCTGACGGCGTCGAGGCCCTGAAAAAATGCCTGGAGACGGCGCCGGATGCGCTGGTGCTCGACGTCGGCCTGCCCGGCATCTATGGTTTTGAACTGTGCGAGCGGCTCAGGGGAAATCAACGGACAGCCGGCATCAAGATCGTCCTTCTCTCGTCGGTGTACGATATGAGACGGTATAAGCGGACACCGGTCAACCTGTACGGCGCCGATGACTATATCGAAAAACATCACATCCCCGATTACCTCCCCGTCAAGCTCCGCAATTTGATCGCGCCCGAGCAGGAGGAAGATGCGGAACGGGCCGGAAAAACGAAGGAGCATGTTCTCAGCGAACTGCCTGAAATGGCCAGGCCTCCGGCACGGGAATTTCAGCCATCGCTCCTGGCAGAACGGCTCATGCAGGAAGACCCGCAGCCTCCGGAGGTGCTGGGGCTCGGGATCCCCATGGCCGACACGGAACGCCTGGAGGGCGCCACCGTCCTGCCGGAATCCTTCAGCCTCGACGGGTCGATCTTTCAGAAGGAGGAGTGCGACATACCGCGCGTTGACGCGGCCGACCCCTCCGCGGTGGAAAAGGCGAAACGCTTTGCCAGGATCATCGTGTCCGATATCGCCCTCTATAACCAGGAGGCAGTGATCGAAGGACTGAAAAAAGGGACGTTTTACGAACTGCTGAAGACCGACGTCGACGAAGGCCGCGAACTCTATGAAAAACGAGTGCCCGAGATCATCAGGAAGCAAAAGGATCATTACCAGGAGGCTTTTGATAATTTCATCCGGTCACAGAAGAAGAATGTTCGTTGACAGAAGCGGTAACTTGGTATACTATACGGCCTTGTCGGGGCGTAGCGCAGCCTGGTAGCGCACTTGGTTCGGGACCAAGGGGTCGGAGGTTCAAATCCTCTCGCCCCGACCATTTTTCCATCATACACGAATGAGGGCGTCATGCCGGAAGCTCTGTGTCAGCCCGCATGCGATTCGGCCGTTCATTCGCCTCGCAGTAAGTTCCTTCCGCCTGGCTTCAACCCTGTGCATGCATTGCGTCCCCGGCCTGTACGAGGCTGAGCAAGAATGCACCGGACAGCGGAAGGGGTTTTACGATCCGGGGATAATCGGTCGAGGCGTCCGTAAGCATCGGGATGTCCTGTGGGTTCCGGTTTGAGAGGTATTCATGGGTGAACGGGAAAGACCTGTTGACGACCTGATGGACGCAGAGTCCTACCGGGAGGAACTCGAGGACAAAGGGGAAGCTGAAAAGCCAAGCGCGAACGAGGCCGCCGAGCCGGTCGAAGACAGCTCGTCTCAGCGCGGCCTCGATGCCATCAAGTATTACCTCAAGGAAATCAGGAAGACGCCGCTCCTTACCTTCGAACAGGAGCAGGAACTGGCCAAGCTCATCGAAAAGGGCGACCAGGAGGCCAGGGCCAGGATGATCGAGTCGAATCTGCGGCTCGTCGTGGCGATCGGCAAGAAGTATATCAATCGGGGCCTCCAGTTCTCCGACATCATCGAAGAAGGCAACCTGGGGCTGATCAGGGCCGTTGAGAAGTTCCAGTATGAACGCGGTTTCAAGTTCAGCACCTATGCTTCCTGGTGGATCAAGCAGTCCATCGAACGGGCCATCGTGAATCAAACGCGCACGATCCGCCTTCCTGTCCACATCGCCGAGATCGTCAACTCCTACATGCGGGCCTCCCGGCAGCTGACCCAGTCACTTGGGCGCGATCCTTCCATTGAGGAAATAGCGAAAAAAATGAAGGTCACCGTTGAAAAAGTGCGGAGCATTTCCCAGGTGGTGCGGGAAACGTACTCGCTCGACATGCTGATCGGCGACCAGGAAGAAGACACCCTGAAGGACATCCTTCAGGACAACAATGCCCTGTCTCCGGCCACCGTTTCGGACGAGATCCGCAGGCGGGAGCATATCGATGAGTGGCTGCAGCAGCTTTCCGTCAGCGAGCGGAAGGTGATCGAAATGCGGTTCGGGCTTGTAGACGGGGAGCCCAAGACGCTGGACAGCATCGGCAAGGAGTTCGGGATCACCCGGGAGCGCGTACGCCAGATCGAAACCCAGGCCCTGAACAAACTCAGGCTCATCACCAGGCGAAAGAAGATAGATCTGGAAGAGATGCTGTAACTGACTGATTAGCAGGTTGATTTACGGGCCGTAATTTACCATTTTTC
>DATIZR010000023.1 GCA_035516965.1 Nitrospirota bacterium | reverse complement strand
AGCTCGAGATCCAGGTCGGAGGCTTCGATGCCAAGCGGCGCGAGGGTGTCAAGGTAATTGACAACGGCATGAACGGTTTCGGAACTCGCCTTATGGTATACTAACACCCGGCAGGGAAGAGCGGCGCTTGCCAGGAACCATGTCTTCAGGTTGCTCCTTTGAAAATTAACAACCAGGTCGTAATGTTTGGCGCGAACAGACCGCCAGAGCCCGATCAGTGAACGGAAAGAACGGTGCCTCCCTTTTCTCTCGAAAACGATCGTTTCTGCGACATGAGGGTTATTCCGGAAGAGACCGGCAGTAGCCTCAGAGCCGACCATCAGGGATATCCGGGCGGACGGGTATTTCTCCTTGAGAGCACGAACGACCGGCGTGAGCTGAACCAGATCGCCGATGGCGCCGGGCTTGATGATCAGAATATTGCTGAACTCTCGGGAACGGAACTTCATTATCTCATCATAATATAATCGGCAACTGATCGCAAGATGAAAGGGGGGCTTTCAGAAGAAATGTCTTTACAAAAGAAAGGGTTTCCCCTATTATAGGCGCTGAGAATTTGACGCTGTGATCCTATTTTATGCAATAATCAGAGCATCTTCATGCTGATGCAATCGTTACCTGCCTGGCTGTTCACGGCTTTTCTGATTTTCGTACCGTCAGCATTCGCGGAACCAGGCAAAAATCACACAACGCCTGCGCCCGTTGCCTTGCCATTTCAGGCTGGAGAAAAACTTACCTATGATATCAGCTGGTCGAACATTATCCATGCGGGTACGGCGGTCATGGAAGTGCGTGAGGAACAGAACTCAGACGGAAGGATGGTGTTCCATCTCATATCCCGTGCCACCTCAACGGGTGTTCTTGACAGGTTCTACAAGGTATCGGACACCATAGAAAGTTACATCGACGGCGAACACCTGTACAGCCTATCTTATCACCTCGATCAAACACACGGCAAGCGACACAAAACGAGAGACATGAGGTTCGACCATGGAAAGGGTACGGTCGTTGTGTTGTCCGACGGGATTTCGCAGACCTATTCCGTCCCGGAAAATGTCCAGGACGCTCTTTCTTCCCTCTATTTCGTGCGCACGCGACGGGATTTCATCGCCGGGAAGCCGATCACGGTCAACGTGCATGAGGACGACAAGACCTGGGGGGTTGAGGTGCAGACGTTGGGAAGGGAAAGGATCAGGACGCCGGCAGGAGAATTCGATACCATCAAGATAAAGACCTATCCCCGGTATGACGGCGTCTTCCAGAACAGGGGAGAGATTTATATCTGGTTCACCGACGATGCGCGGAAAATACCCGTGCTCATGAAAAGTACGATCACCATCGGCACCATCGTCTCCACGCTCGTGGAGCTGAAAGGTGGAGAGTCACAGCATGATCCGGCAATCAGAAGCAAAACGCCTCAACGGAATCATTGACCGGTTTCCCAGGACGCGGATCCTTGTTGTCGGCGATGTCATGCTCGACCATTATGTCTGGGGCAGTGTGTCACGCATCTCGCCGGAGGCTCCCGTCCCCGTCGTGACGGTGACGAGGGAGAATTTTCTTCTCGGAGCGGCCACGAATGTCGTCAACAATATCCATGCGCTCGGCGGCAGGGTCGGCCTGTGCGGCGTGATCGGCAGGGATGACGCCGGGCGACAGCTCGTCCATATGCTCCGCGCCCAGGGCATCAATACCGACGGGCTGATCGTGGAAGAGGGAAGACCGACCACGATAAAGACCCGGGTCATTGCCCACAGCCAGCAGGTCGTCCGCTTTGACCGGGAAACCAAGAACGGGATCGAAACGGATACCCATCGCCGGATCTTCGACTTCGTCAGGCAGCAGGTGAAGGAAGGACTCGATGCCCTGGTGCTGTCGGATTACAGCAAAGGTGTGATCACGAAAGACCTCGTGCGGGACATCGTGAAGCTGGCCCGGAAGAGCGGCATCATCGTATCCGTGGACCCGAAGGTGAACCATTTCGGTATGTACAGCGGCGTTACGATCCTGACGCCAAACACGAAAGAGGCTTCGATCGGGGCGAAGATCGAGATCGAGGATGAAGCAAGTCTCATAAAAGCCGGAGCGACGCTCCTGAGGCAGCTCAAATGCGAAGCCGTGCTGGTCACGCGCGGGGAACAGGGGATGAGCCTGTTTGAGCGGAGCGGCCGGATAACCCACATTCCCACCATGGCCCAGGAAGTGTACGATGTCACTGGTGCCGGCGATACGGTCATCAGTACGCTGACCCTGGCCATGGCTGCAGGATCCGGCATGGTCGATGCCGCCAGGATGTCAAACTATGCAGCAGGCATTGTCGTTGGAATCGTCGGGACGGCTACCGTGAAGCCCGATGAGCTTAAGCAGAAGATCAGGAAAGACGTGAATTGACGGAGGGAGCGCGGGACCATGAGAAGCTTTCGGGATATCCTCACGATCACGCGGGAGAAACCATGAAAGGCATCATCCTGGCGGGCGGCAGCGGGACTCGGCTGTACCCCATCACGCGAGGCGTCTGCAAACAGCTGCTGCCCATCTACGACAAGCCGATGATTTACTATCCGCTTTCGGTGCTTATGCTGTCGGGCATCCGGGACATCCTGATCATCTCCACGCCCGTTGACCTGCCCCGGTTCCGCGATATTTTCGGCAGCGGAGAGGACCTGGGGCTGCGCTTCTCGTACCGGGAACAGGCCAGGCCGAACGGCCTGGCCGAAGCCTTCCTGATCGGGGAGGATTTCATCGGCAGCGAAAGCGTCTGCCTCGTGCTCGGAGACAATATCTTTTTTGGTCATGGCCTGACGGATATTCTGCGAAAAGCCGTCAATGAGGTAGGTTCCCTGGGAGGCGCGACGGTATTCGGCTACTACGTGAAGGATCCCGAACGGTACGGCATCGTAGAATTCGACCGGGACGGAAACGTGCTGTCCGTCGAAGAGAAGCCGAAGCAGCCGAAGTCGCGGTATGCCGTGACGGGCCTGTACTTCTATGACAACGATGTCTTAACCATTGCAAAAAACATCAAGCCCTCCCGGCGCGGGGAGCTCGAAATCACCGATGTGAACAACGCCTACCTTGCGAAGAGAAAACTCAGGGTCGAGCTCATGGGCCGAGGGTATGCCTGGCTCGATACGGGGACCCATGAAAGCCTGCTGGAGGCCGGGGACTTCATCGCCACGATCGAGCGGCGCCAGGGGCTGAAGATGGCCTGCATTGAGGAGATCGCCTTCTCGCTTGGTTACATCGACCGGGTGAAACTGCTCAAGGCCGCTGAGAGCCACAGCAAGAACTCTTACGGGGAGTATCTGCGAATGGTGGCGGAACAGGGTGTGCCCCATGCCCTTTGAATTCGCGCCACTCGCCCTGCCCGGTCTTGTTCTGGTAAAACCGCAGGTATTCGGCGACGAAAGGGGTTTTTTCCTGGAGCTTTACAAGCATGCGGACTTCATCGGGGCTGGGATCGGGGAGCATTTCGTGCAGGATAACTTTTCGCGGTCAGCACGGGGAGTGCTCCGCGGAATGCATTATCAAAAGAAACCGAAAGCCCAGGGCAAACTGGTCGCTTGCACGAGGGGAGCAATCTTCGATGTTGCCGTGGATATCCGTGTCGGTTCCGCGAGCTTCGGACAATGGACTGCCGTGGAACTCTCCGCAGAGAACCGGCATCTCCTCTATGTGCCCCCGGGGTTTGCACACGGTTTTCAAGTGCTGAGCGAGTCGGCTGAAGTGCTGTACAAGTGCACCGATGAGTATTCACCGTCGGACGACCGCGGCATCATCTGGAACGATCCTGACATGAAGATCGCCTGGCCGCTTGAGAACCCGACGCTCTCCGGCAAGGATAAGATCCATCCCCGGCTCAGGGACTGCGACAACAATTTCACCATCAGATGATGTGCTATGAAATATCTCATCACGGGGAAAAACGGTCAGCTGGCCCAGGAATTCATCGGGCGTTTTGAGAAACAGGGGATAGCCTATGCCGCCCCTGACGAGGCGCAGCTCGACATCACGGACTCTCATTGTGTCGCCGAAGCTGTCGCCTCCTGGAAACCCGGTGTCATCCTCAACTGTGCCGCCTATAACCTCGTGGACAAGGCGGAGCAGGAGGGGGAGAAGGCCTTCGCCGTCAATTCCGCGGGCCCTGAACATCTCGCCCGTGCGGCCGCGGACCATCAGGCTGTGATCGTGCATTTCGGTTCTGATTATGTTTTTGACGGATTGAAAGAACGGGGGCTCTATGCGGAAGAAGACCCGGTCAACCCGCTGAACGTATACGGTCAGAGCAAGCTTTCGGGAGAAGAACGGGTCGAGCAGGCCTGTCCCCGGCACCTGATCCTGCGCCTCAGCTGGGTGTTCGGTGCCGGCAAACAGAATTTCATCTACAAGCTCCGGACCTGGGCGGAGAGCAGCGAATATCTGAAGATCGCTTGTGATGAGTTCTCGGTGCCGACCCATACCAGGACCGTTGTGGACTGCACGCTGAAGGCAATCGCCCAGGGTTTGACCGGCCGGTATCATCTGACCAACTCCGGGTTTTGTTCCCGGTATGAGTGGGCGAAGCTTATCCTCGCTACCCTCAACAGCAGCAAATTCATACGGCCCGTGTCGATGGATTCGTTCAATTTGCCGGCGGCACGGCCAAAATTCTCGGCAATGACGAATGACGCCATCGCCAGGACCCTGGGTATCGGCATTCCATCGTGGGAGGAATCGGTCCGGTCCTTCCTGAAGGATCAGGCATAAGTCCTATGAGCATGAACAGGAAAAGCGTTCCCGGCCCTGCCGGGCTTATACCGTCCGCGTCCAGCATTCTCGTCACCGGCGGAGCGGGATTCATCGGCTCGAACTTCATTCGCTTTGTCCTCGGGAACAGCGCGTTCAGCGGCAGGATCGTCAATTATGACAAGCTGACCTATGCCGGGAACCTGATGAGCCTTGCGGAGATTGAGCGTGAATTCGGGGGCAGAAGCTATTTCTTCGAGCGCGGTGACATCTGCGACTTCGGGAGGGTGAAAGAGGTCATCACGCGATACGGGATCAGCGTGATCGTCCACTTTGCCGCTGAAAGCCATGTTGACCGGTCCATCTTCGGGCCGAAGGACTTCGTGGAAACGAATATCAACGGCACGTTCACGCTGCTCGAAGCCGTCCGGGAGCTCTGGGCGGGGAGGGGGGATGTCCGTTTCCACCACATCAGCACCGACGAAGTCTACGGTTCTCTCGGTGATAGGGGATCTTTTTTCGAGACAACGCCCTATGACCCGCGCAGTCCCTACTCGGCTTCCAAGGCGGCATCGGACCACCTGGTCAAGGCCTACTATCATACCTACGGCCTGCCGGCGACCATATCGAACTGCTCGAACAATTACGGACCCTATCACTTCCCGGAGAAACTGATTCCGCTCACGATACTGAACGCGGTCGAGGGAAAACCGCTTCCGGTGTACGGTGACGGGAAGAATGTCCGTGACTGGCTCTATGTTGAAGACCACTGCAGCGGGATATGGACGGTCTTGGAGAAGGGGATGCCGGGCGAGACCTATAACATCGGCGGCGAGTGCGAAAAAGAAAATATCGAAGTCGTCCGGAAAATATGCGACATCCTGGAGACGCTCAGGCCGGCCAGGGACAATGATTTGATCAGGAACCGGAAACACCCTGTTACTGCGTATCGCGATTTGATCACCTTTGTGAACGACCGCCCCGGCCATGACCGCCGGTATGCCATTAATTGCGATAAGATAAAGTCCGGACTCGGCTGGAAACAGAACCACGATTTTGATCACGGCCTGCAGAGCACCGTTGCCTGGTTCCTGGAGAACACTGCCTGGGTGGACAGTGTCAGGAGCGGTGCATACCAGACTTGGATAGAAAAAAACTACTCAACCAGATGATTCACGGAAAAGGAGCGTTATGAGGATATCTGTCATCGGCACGGGTTATGTTGGTCTCGTGACGGGCACCTGCCTTGCCGAAAGCGGCAATGATGTGATCTGCATGGATATCGACGGGAAAAAGATCGATATGCTGAATGCCGGACGGGTGCCGATCTATGAGCCTGGGCTCGATGAACTGATCAGGAGGAACGTGAGCCACGGCCGGCTCAGTTTCACAACGGACATGGCCCATGCTGTGCGCAGTTCGGATTTTATTTTTATCGCCGTCGGCACGCCGCCCGGCGAAGACGGTTCTGCCGATCTGAAGTGGGTCCTGGGAGCGGCGAGCGAGGTCGGCAGGCACATGAACGGCTACAAGGTAGTCATCAACAAGAGCACGGTTCCCGTGGGCACCGGCGACAAGGTGAGGTCGGCGGTTGCATCCAGGACCCGGCACAAGTTTGATGTGGTGTCCAACCCGGAGTTCCTGAAGGAGGGTGCTGCAATAGAGGACTTCATGAAGCCAGACCGGGTGGTCATCGGCTCCGAGAGCCCCAAGGCGGCCGCGCTGATGCAGGAGATGTATGCACCCTTTGTGCGGACGGGAAAACCGATCCTGGTGATGGACATCAGGAGCGCCGAAATGACCAAGTATGTTTCCAATGCAATGCTCGCCACCAAGATATCCTTCATCAACGAGATGGCAGTCATTTGCGCGGGGCTGGGCGCCGATATTGACAGTGTGCGCAAAGGCATGGGCTATGACCGCCGGATCGGCTTCGAATTCCTCTTCCCGGGTGTCGGTTACGGCGGTTCCTGTTTCCCGAAGGACGTGAAGGCGCTGGTCCAGACCGCGAAGGAATACGGAGTTGACGCGAAGGTGCTCAAGGCGGTAGAGGCTGTCAACGAAAGCCAGAAAAGCCTTCTCTCGTCACTGATCCGGCGGCACTTCGCATCGAGCGCTCCGAAACGGAAGGTCGCGAAGAAACCGCTCGCCGGGCTTACGATAGCGGTCTGGGGACTGTCGTTCAAGCCGCGAACCGACGACATGCGGGAAGCCCCGTCCGTTGTCGTTATCAACAGCCTGCTGAAAGCTGGAGCCGTGGTCAAGGCGCACGACCCCATTGCAGGGCATGAGGCGGGGAAAATATTCAAGAAGAGGATCGTCATCCTGAGCGACGGCTACGAGGCGCTCCGTGACGCCGACGCACTGGCGGTCGTGACAGAATGGAACGAGTTCCGGACCCCGGATTTCAAGAAGATGAAGAGGCTCATGAAAAAGCCGGTGATCTTCGATGGCAGGAACATTTACAACCAGGATGAACTTCGCAAGATGGGGTTCACGTACTACGGGATCGGGAGGAAATGAACCAGTAACTGCTGAGGCGGCGAGGCCCATATCGGAGAGCCTCAGACGAATATGCGGGTTCATCATGGACAACTGACCGGCAATTAATGCGGGCATCGAAGCAGCGGCCTTTTCAATCGAAGATTATCTCATCAGGGGGAGACGTGCATGAGGATACTGGTTACCGGCGGAGCCGGATTTCTGGGCTCGCATTTATGCGATCGGTTGCTTGCGGACGGGCAGGAGGTGCTCTGCCTCGACAACTTCTTCACGGGCAGGAAGAGGAACATCACCCACATGCTCGAAAACCCATCATTCGAACTGGTGCGGCATGACCTCGTGCTCCCGATCCTGCTTGAGGTGGATCGGATCTATCATCTCGCCTGCCCTGCGTCGCCGATCCATTACCAGTACAATCCTGTCAAAACCATCAAAACGAATATCCTGGGCACCCTGAACATGCTCGGAATCGCCAAGCGGACGAAGGCCAGGATACTGCTGGCGTCCACGTCCGAGGTCTATGGCGACCCGGCCGTCCACCCCCAGAAGGAAGAGTACTGGGGCAATGTGAACCCCATCGGCATCCGCAGCTGTTATGACGAAGGCAAACGCGCGGCCGAGACGCTCATGATGGACTACCATCGCCAGAGCCGCGTGGATGTCAAGATCGTGCGCATCTTCAACACCTACGGCCCTCGCATGCTTGCCGACGACGGAAGGGTCGTGAGCAATTTCATCGTCCAGGCGCTTCAGGGCAGGGATATAACGGTCTACGGCGAAGGATCGCAGACCCGCTCCTTCTGCTATGTGGACGATCTGATCGACGGGATGATCCGGATGATGGGCAGTGAGGACTTCACGGGCCCGGTGAATCTGGGCAATCCCGAGGAGTATACCATCCTTGACCTTGCGAAGAAGATCATCGCCATGACCGGTTCCCGTTCGAAGATCATCCATAGACCGCTCCCCGCCGACGATCCAACACAGCGAAGGCCCGATATCACGCTGGCCGGCAGTAAATTGGGGTGGAACCCCGGGGTCTCCGTTGACGAGGGGCTCGGGAGGACAATCGAGCATTTCAAGGCAGAGCTGTCCCGTTCTTGATGGTATCGAGACCGGGACGGAACGCAGTACCGGATGCTTCGGGCTGAGCACGAGTGGAACGGCTCCCGATCTTGCAGGATCGCTTGCTGACAGTCGGCAGTCTCTAGCTTCCTTGATTGCTGCGACTCTGCGAGAGTTTCACCAGTTTGTTTCTGCGAGGACTTTTCTCACCGTCCATCGGGAAACAGTGTCATTCGCTTCAGGAGTATCTCCCGTCGTTCTTTCTTTTGCCGGTTGATTGCACATGTCAAAATCTTCCTCGGTCGTAGCCATCATACCAGCCCGGTACGGCTCAACGCGATTTCCGGGAAAAGCGCTCGCCCCGATCAAGGATAAGCCCATGATCCAGTGGGTCTACGAGCGCTCGAGGCTGTCCCGTCTCGTGACGAGGGTCATTGTGGCAACGGATGATGAGCGGATCCTGCGGGCGGTCGAGGCCTTTGGCGGCGAGGCCGTCATGACATCGGCCAGCCACCAGACGGGCACGGACCGGATTGCCGAGGTTGCACGCTCGGAAAAGGCCGACATCGTGGTCAATGTGCAGGGAGACGAGCCACTGATCCATCCCGACATGATAGACCAGGCAGTGCGGCCGCTCGTCGACGACCCCGCAATCCCCATGGGGACCGTCTGCAGGAGGATCCTTGACCGCAGCACCGCTTTTGATCCCAACGTCGTCAAGGTCGTTTTTGACGGGAACGGATTCGCCCTCTATTTCTCCCGGGCGCCGATCCCCTGGGACCGGGACGGCTGGGCGGGGAATGGATCCCTCCGGGACCTTCCCCTCACCGCGCCGATGTACCAGCACATCGGCCTGTACGTCTACCGCAGGGATTTTCTTCTTGGTTATTCGGGAATGAGGCAGACCCCGCTCGAACTTCTGGAAAAGCTCGAACAGCTCCGGGCCCTCGAATCGGGCCATCGGATCAAGACCGTTGTGACCGAACACGAGTCCTTTGGTGTTGACATCCCGGGGGATTTGAGTAAAATACTGAAATGTTTGGAAGAAGGTAAACGATAGGCATGGACAAGAAAAAGTCTCCGACCAAGTATATTTTCGTGACCGGCGGCGTCGTCTCTTCTCTGGGGAAGGGACTCGCCGCCGCATCCATCGGCGCGCTCCTGGAAAGCAGGGGGCTGAAAGTCACGTTCCTCAAGCTCGATCCCTATATCAATGTCGATCCCGGAACCATGAGCCCCTTCCAGCACGGCGAAGTCTACGTGACCGATGACGGCGCCGAAACGGACCTCGATCTCGGCCATTACGAACGGTACGGCAGCGTCACCACCGCCCAGAAGAATAACTTCACATCGGGCCGGATCTACTTCAACGTCATCAGCAAGGAGCGGCGGGGCGATTATCTGGGCGGTACGGTGCAGGTCGTGCCGCACATCACGGACGAGATCAAGCGGGCCATCACCGACCTGGCTGATGACGAGGACGTCGTGATCGTCGAGATCGGCGGTACGATCGGGGACATCGAAAGCCTGCCCTTCCTTGAGGCCATCCGGCAGCTTCGGTACAGTCTGGGGAGGCAGAACGTCCTCTATGTCCATCTCACGCTCGTACCGTTCATCAAGGCAGCCGACGAGCTCAAGACCAAGCCCACCCAGCACAGCGTCAAGGAGCTCCTTTCGATCGGTATCCAGCCGAACATCCTTGTGTGCCGGAGCGACCGGCCCATCCCGAAGGAGATGAAGCGCAAGATCGCGCTCTTCTGCAACGTCGAGGAGAACGCCGTCATCACGGCGCAGGACGTGGATACCATCTATGAAGTGCCTCTCCGCCTCCATGAGGAGGGGATTGACGACCGCATCGTTGAGTTCTTCGAACTCAAGACCGGGAAGACCGACTTGAAGCCGTGGGAGGAGATCGTCAGGCGCGTCAAGCATCCCACGAAGAACGTGACCATTGCCCTGGTCGGGAAGTACATCGATCTCAAGGAGGCGTACAAAAGCCTCTGCGAAGCGCTCACCCATGGCGGCATCGCCAACGATGCAAGGGTCGACATCTGCTGGGTCGACTCCGAGGACATAGAGGTCAGGGGAGCGCATGAGATGCTGAAGGGCATGGACGGCATCCTGGTACCCGGCGGATTCGGGATCCGGGGGGTCGAAGGAAAGATCGCTGCCGTGGCCTATGCGCGGGAGCGGAAGATACCTTACTTTGGCATCTGCCTCGGCATGCAGTGCGCCGTCATTGAAACGGCCCGGAGCCTGGCAGGCATCAAAAGTGCGAACAGCTCCGAGTTCGACCAGCAGACGCCGGACCCGGTCATTTATCTGATCGAACAGTGGTTCGATTACCGGTCTCAGACGGTGCAGAAGCGCGACATGTCGTGCGACAAGGGCGGCAGCATGCGCCTCGGCGCCTATCCCTGCAGGATCGAGCAGGGGACCTTTGCCTACGAGGCGTACCATGCGGTTGAGATCAGCGAACGGCACCGCCACCGGTATGAGTTCAACAACCGGTATAAAGACGTCCTGAAGAAGGCCGGGCTGATCATCAGCGGCACGTCGCCGGACGGTGAACTGGTGGAGATCGTGGAACTTCGCGGCCACCCCTGGTTCCTGGGCTGTCAGTTCCATCCCGAGTTCAAATCAACGCCGCGCAAACCGCACCCGCTCTTCACGGCGTTCATCCAGGCATCGCTGAAGCACAAGGAACAGGTGAGGCAGCCGTGACCCGGACCGTGACCGTCAGGCGCATATCTATTGGCGGCAAGGGGCCCTTTGTGCTGATCGCCGGACCCTGCGTCATCGAGTCGGAGGAGTCCACCCGGGAAGCGGCGATACGGCTGAAACGGATGACCGGGGAACTCGGCATTCCGTTCATCTTCAAGTCATCCTTCGACAAGGCGAACCGCAGTTCGGTCAAATCCTACCGGGGCCCCGGGATGCAGGAGGGGCTGGCAATTCTCGGACGGGTGGCGAAGGAACTTGATGTTCCCGTGCTGTCCGATATCCACCGGTTCGAAGAGATCGCTCCGGCGGCCGATGTGCTGGATGTGATTCAGATCCCCGCTTTTCTCTGCAGACAGACCGATTTCGTGATGGAGGCGGCACGGACGGGCAGGGTCATCAACATCAAAAAGGGACAGTTTCTGGCGCCCTGGGACATCGGGAATGCAGCTGAGAAGGCGGCGTCCACCGGCAACGACAAGATCATCATCACGGAGCGGGGAGTCTCCTTCGGCTATAACAATCTGGTTGCGGATATGAGATCCATTCCGATCATCCGGGACATGGGCTATCCCGTGGTTTTCGATGCCACCCATTCCGTGCAGCTGCCGGGGGCAGGGGGGTCGGCATCATCGGGCGACCGCAAGTTCGTACCCCATCTGGCACGGGCTGCCGCTGCAGTAGGCGTCGATGCCCTGTTCATGGAAGTGCACGCCTGCCCCGACAAGGCCCTCTGCGACGGGCCGAACATGCTGGGCCTCGATGATCTCCCCGCGCTGCTGCTGCAGGTTCAGCAGATCGACAGGATCGTGAAATGATGAAAGAACAGGCAAAAAGGGTCCTCAGGATCGAAGCGGAAGCGATCGGGGCGCTCATCGACCGGATCGATGAACGGTTCGAACAGGCGGTCAATCTGATCCTGAGCTGTGAGGGTCGTGTGGTCGTGTCCGGAATGGGAAAGTCCGGACTGATCGGGAAAAAGATCGCGGCAACCCTGGCCTCGACCGGCACTCCCGCACTGTTCCTGCACCCGGCCGAAGGTATTCACGGTGATCTCGGCATGGTCATGCGGGGAGACACGGTGATAGCCCTGTCCAACAGCGGCGAAACCGACGAAATGACCAGGATGCTGCCGTCGCTAAAGCGGCTGGGTATCAGGATCATCGCGTTCACCGGAAACAGCGAATCAACGCTGGCGAAGAACAGCGACGTCGTGATCGACGTCGGTGTCAAAGAGGAAGCATGTCCTCTGGGGCTCGCCCCAACGGCGAGCACGACCGCCACGCTTGCCATGGGAGACGCTCTGGCCGTAGCCCTGCTCGAACAGCGGGGCTTCAAGGAAGAGGATTTTGCCTGCTTTCATCCGGGGGGAACGCTCGGGAAAAAGCTGCTATTGCGCGTCCGGGACCTGATGCATACGGGAGACGACATACCGGTCGTGTCCGAGGAAACGCTGATCAAGGACGCGATCTACGAGATCTCATCGAAAAAAATGGGAGTCACCGCTGTCGTGGACTCCGGCGGGAGCCTGGTCGGTGTCATCACCGACGGCGACCTCCGGCGCTGGATGGAAAAAACGGAGCGGAGCGGGGATAATCTTCTGTCCAAACGGGCAAAGGAAATCATGACGCGGAACCCGAAGGTCGCCAGCAAGGACGCACTCGCGGCAGAGGCCGTTGCGCTGATGGAAAGGAACTCCATCACCTGCCTGATCGTGTCCGACAAGAGCGCAAAACCAGAAGGCGTGATACATCTCCATGACCTGCTTAAAGCCGGCATCGCGTGAAGAACGCCACCGCGAACGGTTGAATTTCCTCTCCCTCTAACCCTATGCAGATAACCGACCAGCGCCTCAAAATAAAGGCGAAAAAAATAAAGCTGCTCCTCCTCGATGTGGACGGTGTAATGACCGACGGCAGGATCATTCTGGACAACCAGGGCAACGAGACCAAGGCGTTCCATGTGCGGGACGGCCACGGAATCAAACTGCTGCAGAATGAGGGCGTCCTCGTCGGGATCATCACCGGCAGAAAATCGGAAGTGGTCAATATCAGGGCACGGGAACTGGGCATCATGGACGTCCACCAGGGCATCAAGGACAAACTGACGGCCTACGATGCCGTGGTAGCAAAGCACGGACTGAGCGACGAGGAGGTAGCCTATATTGGAGACGACGAGGTTGATGTAGCAATCTTCAAGCGGGTTGGGCTCGCCGCTGCCGTTGCCGATGCCGACCCGTCGGTCCGGCCCCATGTCCAGCTTGTGACGCGCGCTCATGGCGGCAGGGGGGCCGTGCGCGAGGTCATCAATTTCATTCTGAAAAGCCGGGGCGTTGTGCCGCGGCGATGATCACAAGGACAGTCGCCTTCAGGAAGAAACTGGACCGCATCTTCCTCACATGGTCGTTGCGATTCCTCCGTTGTCTGGCGGCCGCGACGCCCTACCGGATGGGGATTTGGTGCGGTGCCAGCCTCGGCCTTGCAGCCTATTACCTTCTGCCCCGCGAACGATCGCGGACGTACCTGCATCTCTCGTTCGTATACGGGGATGATAACCCGGCCAGGGTGCGGCGCATCGCCCGGGCTTGCTTTGTGCACCTCGGCCGGTCCCTCTTTGAAGTGCTGCTGGTGAATCCTCGCCGCCTCCGCAGGATGGTCACCATTCAGGGAGGGGAAAGCCTGCGGAGCGCGCTCAGCGCAGGAAAAGGGGTCGTCGTCGTTACGGGCCACATGGGCAACTGGGAGCTGCTGGCACATGCCGTGGCTGACCAGTATCCGGTTAGTGTGGTGGCGGCGCCCCTGGAACCGCCGGAGGTCAACAACATGATCGTCCGCCTGCGCGGCGACATGGGGGTCAAGACGATCCTTCGCGGGAGACCAGGGGCGTCCAGAGAATTGATCCGAGTATTCAAGGAGAATCGCATTCTCGGCATCCTGATAGACCAGGATACGGATGTAGAGAGCGCCTTCGTGGATTTCATGGGCAAACCGGCCCGGACGCCGACCGCAGCAGCCTCCATGGCCATCAAATTCGGCGCTCCGGTCCTGTTCGGTTATATACATCGCGGGCGGGACGGCCGTCACACCATCCGATTCGATGGTCCGCTCGAACTGGTAAGGACCGGTGACGATGAGAAGGACATTGTGAGTAATACGGCCATGCTGACGAAAAGGATCGAGGATTGTATCAGAGAGAATCCGGAGCAGTGGGTGTGGATGCACCGCAGGTGGAGGAGACAGCCTTGAAATTGTTCAACGTACCGAATCTACTGTCCCTGAGCAGGATTCTGTCGGTGCCGGTCTTCATCATCCTCATGTTGGAGCCGAGCCCGGTACGGGCCCTCGTGGCGGGCATCGTATTTTCCCTTGCTGCCGCGACGGACTGGCTGGACGGGTATCTGGCACGGAAATGGGGGCAGGTGACCAGGATCGGGAAACTGCTCGACCCGATCGCGGACAAGATATTAATCATGTCGGCTCTCGTCATCCTCGTGGAACTCCGCTCCGATGTCGTTCGCGCCTGGATTGCGATCGTGATCATTGGCAGGGAGTTCGCCGTAACCGGTCTTCGCGCCATGGCTGCGAGCGAGGGGATGATAATCCCCTCGGAAACGGTCGGAAAATACAAGGTAGGAGCCCAGATCGCAGCCGTCCTGCTGCTCCTTCTGGATTATTACCTGGATAAGGGATGGATGACGGACTTGGGGAGAGTTGCTCTCTGGGTTGCAATGATTCTGGCTTTGTACTCGGCGGTCCGCTATTTCATGGCCTACTGGAGCAAATTGAACCGCTGATCGAAGGCATTGGGAACTGCATCACAGGGACCTTGACCCATGACTACCCTCACGCCACTCTTCTCCATCGCGTTTTCCTATCTGTTCGGAGCTATACCCTTCGGCCTCGTATTCAGCAGGCTGTTTTCGAATATCGACGTGCGGACCGTGGGCAGCGGCAACATAGGCGCGACAAACGTCCTGCGCGCCTCCGGGAAGAAGGCAGCGGCGCTGACTCTCCTTGCCGACTGCCTCAAAGGATACATACCGGTCCTTGCCGCGAAGCTCCTGCTCCAAAACGATTGGATCACGGTTTCATGCGCGGCGGCAGCCGTGCTCGGCCATAATTATCCCGTTTATCTCGACTTCAAGGGCGGAAAGGGGGTAGCAACAAGTTTCGGTGTCATACTTGCTACCGTCCCCCTGATCGGTATTCTTTGCCTCGCCGTCTGGCTCGCAGTGGCGATCCTTGGGCGTTATTCCTCGCTTGCCGCGATTATCTCCTTTGCCGCATATCCGCTCCTGTCCTTTGTTTTCTTCCACTCGTCACAGCCTTTGGGCCTGCTGTCACTCTTTATTTTTGGGATGATATACTACCGTCATCGTGAAAATCTGAAACGCCTTCTGTCCGGGACCGAACCGAAGATCGGGCAAAAGTAAGCTGTCAAACTGATGAGAAAAAAATCCTGGTCCGCTTCCGGTTCCTCCTGCCGCTGATACTGCCACTCACTTTCTGCTTCGCCTGGAATGCCGTGTAAGAACTTTAAGTGTAAGAACTTGAACTGAGATCTGCCCGGTTTCACGACCGTTGCAGGGTCATGAACGCAGGACTCATGTTTCCGAGATTAGAGCAGATATATCGGCGCGTCCAATATGAAATTGTGATCGTTGGCATGCTAATCGCTGGGATGAAGAGAAGCCTTAAGACAGTAGCGAGAATGGGCTTGCCTGGCAAGCTAAATAGTAATTTTAATAAAATTAATAGTATCTTATGGATTAACATTAAACCTTAACGTGATATTATAAAATGTCCGATAATGTATATTATGTCAAATCAAAGAGGCGAAAGAAAAAGCGGGACGCATACTGTAATTCATAATCCCCGCTGTATCCCCGCTTTCTTGATTCGCTGCTATCACGGTTTTCAGCGTTTCCTAATTCCGTTCCTGCAGAAAGGTTCCTTGTCAGCTATCCGTTTTTTTAATATAGCAAGATTGTGCTGATATTTTTCATTCGTAAAGCTCCACGATGACTGATGCCACAAGTGAAAAATGATGGCAAGACCCCGGACCGATTTGACCTGTTTACCCTGGTTCAAGACCCTGATCCCGAGATCGTTATCTTCGATGGAGCCGTCAAGAAAATCTTCGTCACAGCCGTTGATCGCAAGAAAGAGGTCCTTCGCGATGCTGAAATTGCATCCCCAGACACCATCGTCCGTTATCCTGTCCCGGTGAGCAAGCCGTCTCAAGAAAGCACTGCGGATCGGAATCGCCTCTTCCACCTTCCGGGACCTGCCGCGAGCAGCGTCCCATAGCAGGCTCGGTCTCAATGAGTTCAGGACCTTCCCGCTTGCCAGCAGATGCTCCGTCAATTGACGGCCGATCTCGACTCGCTTGCCGCTCAGAATGGCATCGTGGCTGCCATTTTCAACATGGGACCTGATAAAATGCCTGTGCGCCATGCAGTCACCATCAAGAAAAATGAGGTAATCGCCGGTTGACTGCCGGACCGCCTCGTTCAGAATCTTCGGTTTCCGAAAGCCCTTGTCTTCATGCCACACGTGGCTGATCGGAAACGCATTCTGGATTTTCCGCTGCATCTCATGGACCATGGTTCGCGTTTCCGGTCCGCTGCCATCATCAGCGACCATGACTTCCTGAGGCAGCATGCTCTGTTGTGCCAGACTCAGGAGGCTGAGTTTGAGGGCCTGGGGCCGATTATAGGTCGGTACGATGACGGTAATCTTCATGTTTTTCATCTGCTTGGTTCTATTTCCTGGCGACAAACACGAAATAGCGAGGGATCCGCCTCCGGGTCATGGGGAGAACTGCCGCGGTTTCTACCGTGTCTCGTATCCGGCGACGAAAGAGGCGGGATAGAAGCTGTACGCGAAAGATCGCGGGATAGGAGTGCTGTCCGAACTGCTGAATATCCCCGAAGCCGGCATCCTTTAATTCCCCGATGAATTCCTGCTCAACATACTCATATTTATGATATTTATTCCGGATCTTTTCGGGTCTTTTCATGGGAGACGTTATCGCCTTGTTCGGCGTGGAGATGATCAGAATGCCGTGCCGGTTCAGCATTGCGCTCAGATTCTTTAAAAACAGGCGCCTGTCGTCGAGGTGCTCCAGCGTTTCAAAGCTGACGATGAGGTCGAATTTCCCGTGGAGAAAGTGCTCCGCGTCAGCGACCTGGAACGTGATTGATCCGCTCTCATACTTGTTTTTCGCGAAGTCCACGGCTTCGGAAGAAACATCCACGCCCGTCACACATGACGCGCCGGCGTCGCCTAATATCTTGCTGCCGTAGCCGGAACCGCAGGCAATATCCAGGACCGATTTCCCCTTTGCGTATCCCGATGCGAACCGGTAGCGCTGGATGTGCTCAGCCTCGAGCAGGCCGGCCTCAGGACCAGGTACGAATCGTTCCCCCGTGAATTCCATGATCTCCTGATCACTTCCCTTTCCGCTGAAAGTGCAGAATTATAAACTAGTTGTCTTCAAATTGTCCATAGAAAAGCATTACGAGGCGCGTGTATGGCTTGCAAGGTTAGCAGAGAGGTACAGGCTGATTCCGGAGATCAATGGATTTTATCGGGGAACTCAACTGATGGGTTCATCGTCACTCAGCTTCCCGATGCGCCGATATTCCGTCCCCGCATGATAGGAACTTCTGACCCGAGGTCCTGATGCAACGTGCCGGAATCCGATGTTCAAAGCGAGCTGCCGAAGCTCCCCGAATTCATCGGCATGATAGTAGTGTTCGACCCGTAGATGGTGTCTGCCCGGCCGGAGGTATTGTCCCAAGGTGAGGATTGAGCAGCCAACTGCTCGAAGATCATGCAGCGTGGCGACGAGTTCCTCCCTCCCCTCCCCGAGCCCGAGCATCAGCCCGCTCTTTGTTATGGCTCCACAGGCAGCGGCTTGTTGAAGAAGGGAAAGGGACCGGCGATAGTCCGCTTGCGGCCGGACTCGCGAATAGAGGGACGGGATTGTTTCAAGATTGTGGTTCAGAACGTCGGGAAGCGCTGCAAGAACTGTCTGGAGAGCCGTATGAGAGCCTTGAAAATCCGGAACCAGCACCTCGATCCCGCAGCCGGGAACCCTTGTCCGCACTGCCCTGATCGTTGCGGCAAAAACGCCCGCCCCGCCGTCCGGCAAATCGTCCCTGGTGACCGAAGTGATGACGGCATAGGTGAGGCCGAGGTCCGCGATTGCCTCGGCAATGCGCCGGGGCTCGTCGTGGTCTGTGTTTCCCGGAATGCCTTTCGGCACACTGCAGAATCCGCAGGAGCGGGAACAGATGTCCCCAAGGATCATGAATGTCGCTGTACCCGCATTCCAGCACTCGGTCTGGTTCGGGCACGAGGCGCTTCTGCAGACGGTATGCAGATTACGGGAGTCGACGGCGTTTCGGATTCTGTTCGACTTTTGTGTGGTGGAAAGACGTATGCGGAACCACGCCGGAAGCCGTTCTTGTTCTTCGCGGGACGGCACTGCTTAGCTCTTTGTACCGTCCAGCGCGGCGTCGATGACCTGGTCGATCGTGTCTACGAAGACGAAGTTCATCTCCTTCCGGAGGTCCTCCGGCACGTCCTGGATGTCGTTTTTGTTCTGTGCCGGCAGGATCACGGTCTTGATCCCCGCCCGCTTTGCCGCGAGCACCTTCTCCTTCACACCCCCGATCGGCATGACCTTTCCCCGGAGCGTGATCTCGCCGGTCATAGCGAGGTCATGCTTTGCAATCTTCCCGGTCAGCATCGAAATGATGGCCGTGGTCATGGTAACGCCGGCCGAGGGGCCATCCTTGGGAATAGCGCCCGCTGGAACGTGGATATGGATGTCTGTTTTCTCGTAAAAGTCCTTGTGGATGCCGAGTTTTTCCGCCTGCGAGCGGACGTAGGACAGGGCCGCCTGTGCTGATTCTTTCATGACATCGCCCAGTTGGCCGGTGAGCGTCAGCTGCTTGTTCCCCGGCATCATGGTCGCTTCGATGAACAGGATGTCCCCTCCCGTCGGCGTCCAGGCAAGGCCGGTAACGACCCCCGGGCGATCGATGCGGATCGCGGTTTCCGCGAAGAACCGGGGATTCCCGAGGTAATCATGGAGATCCTCGGCCTTGACCGTGACCGGAGCCGGCTTGTCCTCCGCCACGCTCTTTGCAACCTTGCGGCACACGTTTGCGATCTCCCGCTCCAGGTTCCTGACGCCTGCCTCGCGCGTGTAGTCCTTGATGATGGCCCGGACCGTGTCATCGTCGATCACAATCTCATCGTCTTTGAGAGCGTTCGCCCTGATCTCCTTCGGGATCAGGTACTTTTTGGCGATGTTCAGCTTCTCATGCTCTGTGTACCCGGGCAGGTGCAGCACTTCCATCCGGTCCAGCAGCGGCGGCGGTATCGTGTCAAGCTGGTTTGCCGTGGTAATGAACATTACCTGGGAAAGGTCGAAGGGCACATCGAGATAGTTGTCCCGAAAATCCTTGTTCTGCTCGGGGTCGAGCACTTCGAGCAGCGCCGAGGACGGGTCGCCCCGCCAGTCCGCGCCCACCTTGTCCACTTCGTCGAGCATTATCACCGGATCCTTTGTTTCGATGCGCTTGATCGCCTGGATGATCCGGCCGGGCATCGCGCCGATGTACGTCCGGCGGTGGCCGCGGATCTCCGCTTCGTCATGGAGCCCTCCCAGAGACATGCGCATGAACTTCCGGTCGAGGGCCCGCGCGATGGACTGACCGAGCGAGGTCTTGCCGACTCCCGGCGGCCCGACAAAACAGAGTATCGGCTCCCGGATCTTGCCGCCGTCCTGGGCCCCCCGCTCCTGCCCCAGCTTCTTGACTGCAAGGTATTCCAGGACGCGGTCCTTCACCTTTTCAAGGTCGTAATGGTCCGTATCCAGCGTGGTCTTCGCCTTTCCGATGTCTATGGGAGACGCCGAGGTCTTGTTCCAGGGAAGGCTGGTGATCCATTCCAGATAGGTGCGGATGACCGAATACTCGGGAGAAGCGGCGTTCAGCTTCTCCATCCGGGAAAGCTCGCGTTTCGCCTCTTTTTCCGCTTCCGGCGGTAGCTTTGCCGATTCGATCTTCTCCCTCAGGGCCTTGCTCTCCGATCCCTCGTCGGACTCCTCGCCGAGTTCCTTCCGGATTGCCGAGAGCTGCTGCCTGAGGAGGTACTCTCGCTCCGCTTTCTGCATTTGGTCCCGCGCCTGGCCCTGGATCTTCCTGCCCAGTTCAAGAACTTCGACCTCGCGGTTCAGATGCTGCATGAGCTTCGTCAGCTTGTCGAAGACGTTCTCGTTCTCGAGGAGTTCCTGGCGCTGAGGCAGGTCCATCCTGATGTTCGTGGCAATGAGGTACACGAGCTGGCGGGGGTCTTCGATGTTCGTGGCGGCTGCCGAGAGCTCTTCGGGCATGTTGGGCATAAGGCTCACCATTTTCTGGAAGAGCTCCGCCACGCCGCGCATCAGCCCTTCCATTTGCACCGATTTCTCGGCGCGGTCCGGAATTGCCTTGATGCCGGCCTTGATATAGGGATTGGTCTGCACGAACTGGTCGATGCTGATCCGCTCAAGCCCCTGCACGAGCACGCGCAGCGTCCCGTCAGGCGCCTTGACCATCTGCAGAATGCGCGCCATGGTGCCGATCGTGTAAATGTCGGTGATGCCGGAGACCTCGGTGTCCGCTTTTCGCTGTGCCGTCAACGCCAGGGTCTTGTCGCCGACCGTCACATCGTTGATCAGCTTGATGGATTTCTCCTTGCCGATAACGAGCGGGTAGACCGTGAGCGGGTAAACAACCGTATCTTTCAGCGGCAGGAGAGGAAGTTCCGGGGGCACCACCGGTATTTTTTCAGTTTCTGCATCCGTCATTTCCATGACTGTGCTCCTGACTTGTTTTTTGAACAACTTCTTGAGAAATCCCAATAAACGCACCTTCGTTCCCGTCTCAGTCGAGCTTGGTAAGGGAAATCCTCAGTAATCCATTGTTATACTCCGCTTTGACCTTCGACGTATCGACCGGAAACGGGACATGCACTTCGGACCGGAACTCTCCGTATTTGATACCCAGTTGGTGGTATGCATTCACTTTGGTAACCGAGGGCTGATGCCGTATACCGTCGACGACCAGGAGGTCGCTGAAAAGTGTTACCGACATGTCGTCCTCGGTAACGCCGGCAAGCTCCATGACGACAACCAACTCGTCCCGCGTTTCAAACACATCGGTCGCCGGCCGCCAGACTATTCTTGACGGGTGAGACCAGGCGCCGAAGGAGTCCCAGGTTCCGTGGAAAACCGTCTCAGACCCGCTCCGCCTCGAATACTTATAGGCTATGTACTTGTATCGCAATCAGGACGCCTCCTTTCAAAAGGCGTTGTCAAACCAGCGGTGATTCGTGAGCTGTCAGGTCAGTAACAGGAAAGAGGATGCCGCTGGTTTTATTGTAGCGCTTTCTGAAATAAAAAGAATCAAGAAATACTGAAACCGATAGAACCATAACAAAGAAGAGCTTCAATGTCAAGGTGATAGCTTATTCACTCTTCAGACTGGCGCGGGCATCGGTAATTGCTACATCGCATGCGCAGAATTAATGCTTTCTGCGCTTATTGAGCCGTTGGCCTAACTTCTTTATTGCTGAAAATCACCTCGACAATGGTGATGTTATTTGCTATAGTTATGCAGGAATTAGCATTCCTTATGGATGGGCCTTGCCGTATCTCTATGCATACATCTCATCATCTCCTGAATACGGGATGAATCCACTCACGCGAATGCAGTCCAGGCGGGTTTATTCCGCTTTTCGGGACTCTTGCCAGTCAGCAATCAGGATAGATCATAATTACAAAAAAAGGAGGCAATTCAATGGGGGTATCAAGGCGGGAATTCATGAAGATCTCGGGCAGTTCTGTTCTGCTCGGGTCCCTCGGCATCAACCTCGATCCGGCGAAGGCATATGCCCAGGGCCTGAGGATCAACGGCGCGACCAAGACGAACACCATCTGTCCCTACTGTTCCGTCGGCTGCGGCATCATCGTCCACACGAAGGACGGCAAGGTGATCAACACCGAAGGAGATCCTGACCATCCCATCAACGAAGGCACCCTCTGTTCAAAAGGCGCATCGCTCTACCAGATCATCAACAATCCCACCAGGCTGACAAAGCCGAAATACCGCGCGCCGGGCGCCGCTGAATGGAAGGAAGTCGAGTGGGATTGGGCGCTCGATGAGATCGCCAAGCGTGTCAAATCAACACGAGACAAGTCCTTCAAGCTCACTTCGAAATCAAAGGTCAAGGAAAAAGCCGCAGACGGGACTGAAAATGAGGCGGAAAAAGATTTCGTAGTGAACAGGACCGACGCCATTGCTCACGTGGGAAGCGCTGCCTTGGACAACGAAGAATGTTATATGCTCCAAAAACTGATGAGGTCATGGGGTCTGGTATATATAGAACACCAGGCGCGCATTTGACACTCCGCCACTGTAGCGGCTCTGGGAGAGTCGTTCGGACGCGGTGCAATGACCAATCACTGGATCGATATTCGCAATGCTGATGTAATTCTCGTCATGGGGAGCAATCCCGCCTCAAACCACCCTATTTCCATGAAATGGGTCATGAAGGCAAAGGAGCGGGGGGCAAAGCTGGTCGTCGTCGACCCCCGTTTTACGCAGACCGCTGCAAAGGCTGACCTGTACGCGCCTATGCGCTCGGGCTCTGACATCGCCTTCCTGGGCGGCATGATCAAGTACATCTTGGACAACAACCTCGACTTCAAGGAATACGTGCTCAAGTATACCAATGCCTCCTTCCTGGTCAACGCGGATTACAAGGGGCCCGGAGACTTGGACGGTCTGTTCTCGGGCTATGATGCGAAGACCAGGAAGTACGATAAGAAGACGTGGTCCTTCCAGATGGACGAGGCAGGGATTCCGAAGAAGGACCTTGCCCTCAAGGACCCGCATTGCGTATACCAGCTTTTAAAGAAGCATTACTCCCGCTACAACCTGGATAAGGTCTCGAACATTACGGGGACGCCAAAGGAAAAACTGGTCGAGGTCTACAAACTCTACGCTTCGACCGGCAAGCCGAACCGGGTGGGTACCGAGTTGTACGCCATGGGATGGACCCAGCACACGGTGGGCACCCAGAACATCCGGGCCATGACCATCATACAGCTCCTGCTGGGCAACATGGGCATGGCGGGCGGCGGGATCAATGCTCTCCGCGGAGAGTCGAACGTGCAGGGCTCCACGGACCACGGCCTCCTGTTCCATATCCTGCCCGGCTATCTGCCCATGCCGACCGCCTCGCTGGCGACCTTGCCGGCATACATCGAGAAATACACACCTAAGACCAAGGAACCGAAGAGCGTCAACTGGTGGTCCAACCGCGGCAAGTACATCACCAGCTATCTCAAGGCGATCTACGGGTCCAAGGCCCAGAAGGACAACGACTTCGGCTACGCCTGGCTCCCGAAGCCGGATGAAGGCATGAACGCCTCCTGGCTCAACCTGTTCTACAAGATGTACCAGGGCAAGTTCGAGGGTTTCTTCGCCTGGGGCCAGAACCCGGCCTGCTCAACGCCTGCAGCGAAGTATGTGCGTGAGGCTCTGGGCAAGACGAAATGGATGGTGACTGTCAATCTCTTCGACAACGAGACGGCTTCCTTCTGGAAGGGCCCAGGGATGAATCCCAAGGACATCCAGACCGAAGTTTTCCTGCTCCCCGCCTGCTCCTCGGTCGAGAAGGAAGGCAGCCTTGCGAACTCGGGCCGCTGGACCCAGTGGCGCTACAAGGCCATCGACCCCATCGGCCAGTCCAAGCCCGACTCGGACATCATGAACGAACTCTATTTCCGGGTCAAGACCCTGTACCAGAAACAGGGTGGAAAGTTCCCGGAACCGATTGTGAACCTGACCTGGAACTACGGGGAAAAGGACACGAACGGGAAGGTCAAGGAGGTCAACGTCCACAACGTGGCAAAGGAGATCAACGGCTATTACCTTGAAGATGTATACGATAAGAGCCAGAGCCCTCCAAAGCTCCTGGGCAAGAAGGGAGATCTCTGCGCGACCTTCGTCCATCTCCAGGCCGACGGCACTACCTCCTCGGGCAACTGGATTTACTCCCAGAGCTATACCCAGAAGGAAGGCAAGATCATCAACATGATGGCGCGGCGGGGCAAGAACGACCCGACCGGGCTCGGCATGTATCCTGAGTGGTCCTGGGCCTGGCCGGTCAACCGGAGGATCATCTACAACCGGGCAGCAGTGGACCCGCTGGGCAAGCCATGGGACGCAAAACGCGTGGTTATCAAGTGGGACCCGGTCAAACCTGACCCGAACACGAAAAAACCGGGAGTATGGGTTGGGGACGTACCGGACGGGCCTGCTCCGCCTCTGGCAACGGAAAAAGGCAAGCTCCCCTTCATCATGCGAGCCGATGGCGTGGGGGCCATATTCGGCCCGGGATTAAACGACGGACCCTTCCCCGAGCACTATGAATCTCTCGAGTGCCCGCTCGAGGATAATCTCATGAACAAGCAGCGCATCAATCCGGCTGTCAGCCTCAAGATCCAGGAGGAGCTCGGCGTCGATCTTGCGAAGTACTACTCCTGCGACACGCGGTATCCCTTCGTCGCCACGACCTATCGCGTCTCCGAACACTGGCAGACCGGCGTCATGACGCGTCATGCTGGCTGGCAGCTCGAAATGCAACCCCAGATGTTCGTGGAAATGAGCAAGGAGCTGGCAAAAGAAAAGAACATCAGCAACGGTGAAAAGGTTACTGTCAAGTCCGCTCGCGGCGAACTCTGGGCCATTGCGTTAGTGACCGACCGGTTTCAGCCCTTCAAGGTGGGCGGGTCCACGGTCCACCAGGTCGGTATTCCCTGGCATTTCGGCTGGCAGTTCCCTGAAGACGGCAGCGGCGGCGACAGCGCCAATCTGTTGACGCCCTTCGTCGGTGACGCGAACACCATGATTCCCGAATCCAAGGCCTTTATGGTCAATGTCGTGAAGGCATAGGGGGAGATGATAATGCCAAATACAACCGAAAACAGAAAAGCGCTGCTCATATCTCCGGAGCTCTGCATAGGGTGCCGCGGCTGCCAGACAGCCTGCAAAAACTGGAACCAGCTCCCGGGCGAGCGGACGAAAAACTCCGGCTCGTATCAGAACCCTCCGGACATAGACTCCGTCGCCTACAATATTATACGCTATAGCGAAGTACCGTCCGAAGCCAATCCAGTCCGGTGGCTTTTCGTGAGCCGCCGCTGCATGCACTGCGGCGATGCGGGCTGCATGAAGATATGCCCGGCACCGGGCGCCCTCTACCGTACCAAGGAAGGCGCCGTGGCTTTTGACAAGGACAAGTGCATCGGGTGCAAGCTCTGCGTGGCCGGCTGTCCCTTTGACGTCCCCCGGTATGACAGAAGCAGCAAGGTGTCCAAGTGCAACCTCTGTGCAGACCGGATCGCTGAAGGACTTTCCCCTGCCTGTGCCAAGACCTGCCCCACGGGAGCCATCAAGTACGGAGACCGGACCAGCCTGATCGAAGGTGCGAAAAAGGCGGGTTACAGCAAGGTCTATGGAGAGGCGGACCTTGCCGGTCTCGGTACGCTGTACGCATTCAAGGACGCGCCTAGGATCTACGGCATGAACGAGAACCCGGCGATCCCCGAAAGCGTCATCTTCTGGCACAACGTGCTGAAGCCCCTGGCGGTGATCGGTCTGGGCGGAGCTGTTGCCGCGTCACTCCTGCACTATATCGCGGTGGGTCCTCACAAGGATGAGGAGGTGAAGAAAAATGACTGAGATGATAAGAAAAGCGAGCGTAGCAGAGATCATTAACCACTGGGTCCTTGCGGCGAGTTGCCTTCTCCTGATCATAACCGGGTACGGGTTTCTGTTCCAACTCAAGCCGGTCTATGCCCTGTTCGGGAGCAACTATACCATGAAGGTGGTGCACAACTGGACCGGCGTTGTCTTCACGATCTCGCTCTTCGGAACCCTGTTCAACTACCTCGGCGAGTCGCTGGACCTGAGCATCGACGACTGGAACTGGATCAAGGTGGGCGGCGGGTATCTGACCAAGGGACACGTGAACGTACCGCCCATGGGAAAGATCAACACCGGTCAGAAGCTCTACTACTTCGCGATTTTGGCCGGAGGATTGGGGATCATTGCATCAGGGCTCGCCATCTGGCTCATGCCCGGCATGAAGATGCTGATCCTCATCTCGCATCTCGTGCATAACCTGTCATTCGTTCTGTTCGTGGTAGCAGTTCCGATACATGCCTATCTGGGGTCATTCGCGAATCCCGGGCTGATCAAGATCATGATCGACGGCATGGTTCCTCTCGAGGTAGCAAAAAAACGGTATCCGAAATGGATGAAGGAGATCGGGAAACAGTAGAATAATCCCTCTTCCCTCCCCTGAACACGTGAATCGAGAAGTTGATCAGTAAGTGGAAAACCCCCGTCTTTGCATCAAAGACGGGGGTTTTTTCGGGATTCCGTAGTTATTGCCGGACGTATGCTTGACATGAGCAAAAAAAACCCTCAGACCATATTCTTAGGTTCCCTTTTTTTATCTTTCCTCATCCTTGCGGCCGCATCCGGTATTTCCCGGGGGCATGCGGCGGAGAGCCGGAGGATTCATGAAGCGCGCGTTATCGCCGTAAACGACGGAGATACGGTAACGATCAATATGGATAGCAGGGAGCATCGGTGCAGGCTTATCGGCATCGATGCTCCCGAGATGGGACAGGAACCCTGGGGAGAGCGCTCCCGAGAGCATCTCCGGAAAATAGTGAAGGACGGGCAATGGCGGGTATTTGTGGAGACGGACATCGTAAAACGCGATAAATACGAGCGCCTGCTTGTCTATCTCTGGACCGAAGACGGGATGATGATCAATGAGCGGATGATCCTTGAAGGGGATGCCGTGCTGTTTACAATCCAGCCGAACAGCAAATATGCGGACCGGTTCAGGAAAGCCCAGCGCGTCGCGCGCGAGAAGAGGCTCGGCATCTGGGCATCGGACGGGTTAAAGGAACGGCCGCTGGATTACCGGAAGAAACATCCCAGGGAATAGAATTTTTGCTGGATCGTTGCGCTCTTTACCCCTTTACACACGCGAGAGGCCTGACTCGCGCAACTTTTACCGCCAGGTTGGCGGAATGGGCCGCCTCGACGACCTCGGTCACGTCCTTGTAGGATTCCGGAGCTTCCTCGGCAATGCCCGAATAGGAGTGACCCCTGAGCATGATGCCCCGCCCTTCCAGCTCTTTCACGATCTCCCTGCCGTGCCACTGCTTCTTTGCCTGGGTGCGGGACATGGCCCTTCCCGCGCCGTGGCAGGCGGACCCGAATGCCAGATTCATCCCCTCCTTCGTTCCGGCCAGGATATAAGAGGACGTGCCCATGGTGCCTCCGATCAAAACCGGCTGGCCTACATCCTTGTATTCCTGAGGCAGGTCCATCTCGCCGGGTCCGAAGGCTCGCGTGGCTCCCTTGCGGTGCACGTACAGCCGCTTCTTTTTCCCGTTCACGATATGGGTCTCCACCTTGCACGTGTTATGACTGATGTCGTAGAGCATCGTGATGCGTCCTTCGGGAAAGACCTCGGTGTATATCTCCCGTACGAGGTGCGTGATGATCTGGCGGTTGGCAAGGGCGCAGTTGATGCCTGCCGACATGGCGCCGAAATACGTTTGCCCTTCCGGTGAAGATATCGGCGCGGACACCAATTCGCGGTCCCTGATATTGATCTTATACTTCTGGATGGCGTAGGCAAGGTTCCTGAGCGCATCCGTTCCGATCTGGTGGCCGAGACCTCGTGAACCGCAATGGACCGAGATCACGACGTCATCGATGTTCAAGCCCATGGCCTGCGCAGCCTTAGCGTTATAGATCTCGTCCACAACCTGCACCTCGAGGTAATGATTGCCCGACCCGAGGGTCCCCATCTCACGGTGCTGCCGTGTTTTCGCCGTTTCGGAAACGTTGGCAGGCTCAGCGCCGTCGATTCTTCCCCCCTCTTCAATGTACTGCAGATCGTCCTTGACGCCATATCCTTTTTTCACGGCCCATTCTGCTCCGCCCACGAGCATTTCATCGATCTGGCCGGACGAGAGTTTGATCAGTCCTTCTGAGCCGACACCGGCCGGCACGCGGTTGAAGAACTGGTCGACCAGCGTCTTGAGCCTTGGCATGACGTCCATCCTGGTCATCCCGGTCTTCATGGTACGCACGCCACAGGAGATGTCGAAGCCTACGCCGCCCATCGAGATGACGCCGCCCTCCTCCGGGTCGAATGCAGCCACACCACCGATCGGGAACCCGTATCCCCAGTGGGCGTCAGGCATGGCCATTGATGCGGTCTGGATGCCGGGCAGCATTGCCACGTTCATCACCTGCTCGCGGACTTTTTCGACCATCTCCCGGACCAGTTTCTCGCTCGCGAAAATCCTTCCGGGAACATGCATGCCTCCCTGCATCGGTATCTCCCAGAGATGGTCGTTTATTTGGATCAGGGTTTTGATATCCATAATGGCCCCCAGAAGACAGGTATCAGGCAGCGGGGAAACCAGAAGGAACCGGTCCTATCTCCGACTGCCGTGCTCTGTCCTCTGATTATCATACATCCACGACACACTGCGCCGTGTAACCATTGTCTCCGGCTGCAACGCTCAACAGGTGATACGTTGCTCCCTTGACCTCGACGCCGGGTTCATGACGGGTCTTGTCCAGATTCTCGCCCCAGGCGATGCCGCGCAGCGTCAAGTCCTGTATCGTTACCTCGAAGGTCGAAAAAACCATCCGCTCGATGTCCGAAAGCGAAAGCAGCGCGTTCAGCCATTCCACCAGAAGCAGTTCAACGTCAGGAGCAGATACGGTAATGATCCTTTGTTCTTTAGGGACGATCCTGCCGACGTTCACCATCACGGAATACAGGGCTCGGGCGGTGTTTTCGAAAGCCTCCTCAAGAGTGCGGCCGGACCCGCGGATGCCGATGTCCGCCTCGTGTTCGAAGGTTTCATAGGGTAAGAATGTCATAGACAGTAAAGGTCACGGGCAGGAAGCCCGTTTTGGCCGCAAGATACGTATTCACGGTTCAGCCCCACGCCCCATCGATCACTGATCCGCAATATGAGCATTTCCCATCTACAATCCTGTTCTCCTGCACGTTGAATCCGGTCCGCTTCACGATCGTTTTCGTGCAATGCCAGCAGCGGGTGTCCTCGCCGTCACCCGGCACATTGCCCATATAGACGTACCGCAGCCCCGCGTCGATGCCGATCTGCCTCGCCCGGTGCAGGGTTTCCACGGGCGTCACCGGCTGATCGAGCAGCTTGTAGGTCGGGTGAAAGCGCGAGACGTGCCAGGGGATATCCTCCCCCACCGATTTGATGAATTCCGCGATCCCTCTAAGCTCTGCTTCTGAATCATTGTGTCCCGGGATAACCAGGGTCGTGATCTCGATCCAGATGCCAAGCTTTTTGTACAGCGTGATCGCGTCCAGCACGGGCTGCAGCCGGGCACCGCATATTTTTTTATAGAAGTTGTCCGTAAAACCCTTCAGATCGATATTCGCCGCATGAAGAACAGGAGCGAGGGTCTTCAGCGCTTCCGGGGTGATATACCCGTTGGTAACGAAGACGTTCTTGAGACCGCTCTCCGCTGCCAGCAGCGAGGTATCATAGGCGATCTCAAAATAGATCGTAGGCTCTGTGTACGTATACGAGATGCTTGCGCATCGATACGCCCGGGCAGAATCGATCATGGCGCGGGGTAGAATGGGCTGTCCCGGCAGATCTCCCTGCCGTTCGTGGGGCAGCTGGGAGATGTCCGCATTCTGGCAGTGGAGGCAGCGGAAGTTGCATCCGGGCGCGGCTATTGAGTAGGAAAGGCTCCCGGGAAGGAAATGGAACAGGGGTTTCTTTTCGATAGGGTCGATGTTCTGGGCGATGATCTTGTCGTAGACGAGGCTGTAGAGGATGCCGTCGCGGTTTTCACGAACCGCACAGATGCCGCGCTTCCCGTCGGGAATCAGACAACGGTGACTGCACAGGCCGCAAAGAACCTTGCCACCCTCTTTTTTCTCCTGGAACATGGCCTGTTTCACTGATCGGCTCCTGAACTGCGCCGGCAAAGAGAGCAGAAATACGACCTGTCCGCAAGGGAACTGCCCGCGCTTCCTGAAGGAACCCTGACGTGTTGCGGAGAATCTTACAGGGCATCCTGCCTCATCCTCTCTCCCTTCAGCTTGTGCTCCACAGCTTCGGCCTGGATCCTTGTCTTGCAGGAGGAGCAGATGATATCAGGAGAGCTTCTTCCGCAGACCAGACAGTGCCGTTCCGGTCCCGCCTGGACCCCTTCGGCCTGGAAGATCATTTCAAGGAACTCGCTCTCCGTCACATGACCATCCATGTGCAGGTTCACGCCGAAAATCGTCTTCGGAAGGGTCTTGATCGAGAATTTTTTTATCAGCTCAGGAAAATCACTGGCAATGACGATGTCCGTGGTGACGAGGTCGTTTTCGAGTGCGAGGCCGATGGCTGTTTCAGCCACGGGTCTGCACTGAACGCAATCGGTTTCCACGAAGACCTGCATGTGGACGTCCTTCTCAAGATGGGCCAGCGCCCGGCCTATGTTTTCGGGGAACCAGACCCTGCTTTCAGAGACTCCTATGATTACATCGACAAGAATCCTGAGGAACACGTCCTGAACAAGACCATAGAACGTTACCCGGCGGCCGTTGCCCGCCTGCACGACGGTCGCCGGGACCTGTTTAACCCCGTACTGTTCGGCCTTGTCCCGGTCCATGACCTGGTCGTACACCTCGAGCGCAAGTTTCGGTGCCCGCGCCTTGATGGCGCGTACCATGTTCAGCGCCTCGGGGCAGGTCTCGCATCCGGCATCTTTTGTGAAGAGGATCAAGCGGACCGGGCTTTTCAGGCGGGACAGAGCAATCTGCATCTGGTCAAGCAGGTTCATGTCGATCATGGTCTCTTCTCCTTTTATGGCTACCATTATAACAGATTTTGAGGCAAATACGGCTGAAAACGAAGGAACTGCAAGAAAATGCTTGACCCTTGCCGTCGAATTGTTATAATGACGCCAGCGTTAAAAAACTCTCGGGGGAGGGGAAAAACATGACACGCATTGTGGTTCTGCTTATCTGTTTATTCTGTTTGTTGGTGCCGGCGGCCGCATTCGCAGAAAAAGTCGGCGGCGGAGACATCACCTTCACACCCAAGAATGCCAGCCCGGTTGTTTTCAGCCATGAGAAGCATGTGAGTGATAAAGGCCTTAAGTGCACCGGTTGCCACTACGCAATTTTCCAGATGCAGCAGGGGTCGTACAAGATGGACATGTCAAAGCTCAACAAGGGGGACTTCTGCGGCAAGTGCCACAACGGACAGAAATCATTCGATGTCAAGGACCAGAAGAACTGCAACCGGTGCCATAAGTGAGCGAATCTCCTCATGAGGCGATGATGAAGAAAATCTTCAGTACGTTGTTTTTCGTTGCAGTCGTTCCCGCCCTTGCATTCTCCCAGGCGGCCATCGTCAAGGGGGATATTACCTTTACGCTCAAGAACGCCGCGTCCGTCACCTTCAGCCATGACTACCACATAAAGACGAGGGGCGTGAAATGCTCGGCCTGCCATTTCCAGACCTTCGCCACATCCGGGGAAAGTTATCAGATGAAGCGCGAAAAGCTGACGAAGCGGGACTTTTGCGAGAATTGCCACAACGGAATGAAAGGGTTCGACGCCAGGTCGGAAAAGAACTGCAACCGGTGTCACAAACAATAAATAGGAGGCCCCGATGAGAAGGGCGTTTTCCGCCTGTCTTGTTGTTGCTCTTGTTCTGCTGCCCCTGTTCGTCCAGGGAAAAGTCGGTGGTGGTGATGTGGAGTACAAGCCGAAGGGCGCCGGACATGTGTTGTTCCAGCATGAGTACCATGTGAACCTGAAGGGTGCGAAGTGCAACAACTGTCACTACAAGCCCTTCTCGATGTCGGGGGGCGGCTCCTACAAGATGGACATGAAAATGCTCACCAAGGGTGACTTCTGCGGTCTCTGCCATGACGGGAAAAAGGCGTTTGACCTCAAGTCCCCGAGGAACTGCAAGCGGTGTCACAGGGAGTAACTGCTCGATGACGGGGATTTCCCGGATCGAATGCGAACCCCGTCGAGGGAAAAGAGAAGGTCAGGCCTTATGCCTGACCTTTTTTATTTCATCATCCGACCTTATCCGACCTTTCCCGGATCAAGGTATCTCCAGCAGGACCTTCGCTACCTCTTCTGGCCTTACGACCATCATATCGTGTCCTGCATCGATCGGGACCGGCTCAACGCCCAACCGTGCGGCAAAACCTCCTGCAAGCTCCGGCGGCAGGGCCTTATCCCGCAATCCCATGATGTACGTCCTGGGGATGGTCAGACCGTGAAAACGCTTGAGGGGTACCTTCTCAAAGAACACAGCAAGCGGCTGAGGGGTAAGCTGTTTGAGATAAAATTCCCGGTCCTCACCCGTCTGGTCCGTGAAGTAATTGGGCCGGAGAACGTCAATCGGCCCGAAAACCTCCATCGCCTTCCCTTCCAGCTTCCGGATCGTTTCCTGGCGCTCTGTCGTCAGCAGGTCGACCAATGCATCCCCATCCCGGGGGACCACTGCCGCAAGATAGACAAGGTGACGGATCCGGTCAGGCAACTCCTCGGCAACCTTGCTGATAACGATGCCCGACATGCTGTGGCCGACGAGGATCAGATCGCGAAGGTCATTCTTCCTGATGTACGCGAGAACGTCGGCGACATAGGTGCTCATGGTCACCCCCCGGCGGTCGCCGGACCGTTTTCCATGACCGGGCAGATCATAGGCAATGACGATCGCACCGCTCTTTTCCATGAGCGGCCTGATTCTGTCCCAGAGCCAGGCGCCCCGCATGGCGCCGTGCAGAAAGAAATATGTTTTCATGGTTCCTCTCTCAACGGGTAATGATCGCCGCCGGATGCTGAAGGCTGTCGGTTCAGCGCGTCCCGGACGCGGACCTTTCAGTCTCGACGACGCCTGAACGGCATGCATCCCGTGCTCACGCTATCTGCCGGACAGCGCGCAACGGTACCAGAGAACACTGACGCATTGACCGAAAAAACCTCCCACGGTGTCGATGCCGACATCGACAAGGGAACCGGTTCTGGTCGGTAGAAGGGACTGGTGATACTCATCGCCGGCTGCATACACCACGACAATGAAAAGAGAAAAAGATGTCCAGCGCCAGAGCCGCGGTTCGCAGGAGCCCGACCGGAATGCGCGAAACAACACCACGCCCAGAAACATATATTCCGTCACGTGCGCCAGCTTGCGTATGGCTGTGTGGATCAGGTCGATGTCTTCCGGTGAGAGCGAAGGCGCAAGAAGACGCAGGAGAGGGTCAAGGAACGAGGAGGTATTCTGCGAGGAGAACGTTTCCGTTGACATCCAATATATGAACATCATCATGAGAACAACGGGCAGCCAGTATTTGATGTATTTCGTGATGTTCATGCTCACCTGTGGAAAGAGAACAGCGACTTTGGGAAGCGCTGCCGCAGCCGAGAGCAACATGGTCTGCAGAACGCGGGTGACGTCCCGGAGGGACAGCGTATGCTACTGCTCCCCGATCCGGTACTTCTTCAGCTTGTACCTCAGCACCCGCTCGCTGATGCCGAGCCTCCCTGCCGCCCTGGTCTGGACGCCTCCCGAATCTTTCAGCGCTTCGATGATGAGGCCCCGCTCGATGGTATCAAGGGTGTCGTTCAGCGAGCCCTTTAGCTCCTGTTTCGGCGGCCTCTCTTCTCCGGCTGCGTTGCGGACAGGGATCGGCAGGTCGGAAGCGGTAATGACACCGCGCTTGGAAAGGACCACGGCGCGCTCGATGATGTTTTCGAGCTCACGGACATTGCCGGGATAGGTGTAGCGCATCAGCTGATCGCGGGCCTCGGCGGAGATCCCCGAGATCTGCTTCCCGTTCTCCTCGCCGTATTTTTTGATGAAATGGTCAACGAGGCCGGGGATGTCTTCCTTCCGCTCCCGGAGCGGCGGAATGACGATGGAAACGACGTTCAGTCGGTAATACAGGTCTTCCCGGAACCGTTCTTCGCGGATCGCCTTCTCGACATCCCGGTTCGTTGCAGCGATGATGCGAACATCGACCTTGATGGTGTCATTTCCGCCGACCCGCTCGAAGGCGTGCTCCTGGAGCACCCGGAGGAGCTTGACCTGCATGGCAGGCGTCAACTCCCCGATCTCATCCAGGAACAATGTCCCCCGGTCGGCCGCTTCGAATCTCCCGATCCGCCGTGCTGTCGCACCGGTGAAGGACCCCTTCTCATGGCCGAACAACTCGCTTTCGAGCAGCGTTTCGGGCAGTGCCGCGCAGTTCACCTTCACCAGCGGAAAGTTCGCCCGGGGGCTGTTGTAGTGGATCGCTTTCGCCACGAGTTCCTTGCCTGTTCCGCTCTCCCCCCGGAGCAGGACCGTGGCATTGCTGCCGGCCACCCTCCCCGCGAGGTTCAGCGCCTCTTCCATGGCGCTGCTCGTACCCACGATCTCATCGAATTTATACCGCTCGATGAGCCGCTCCTTGAGCTCCGTGTTCTCCCGGATCAGGCTCTGCCGCTCCGAGATCCTCTCGATCAAAACCACGAGCTGGTCCAGATCGACGGGCTTGGGAAGATAGTCGTAGGCACCCGCCTTGATGGCCTTGACCGCGGTCTCGATGGTGCCGTACGATGTCATGATGATCACGGCCATCTCCGGATTGATCTTGCGGACCTGATCGGACGATTGAAGAGCATCCACACCCGGGATGTTGCAGTCCGTGAGAAAAACATCGAACCGCTCGCGCCGTATCGCATCCAGGGCTTCGTCAGGCGACCCCACACCCAGAACATCGTACCCGCCGGCGGACAGATGATCGAGGATCCGCGCCCGTTCGCCTGCTTCATCATCCATGATCAATACGCGTGCATCCTGCATTGCGCTACTCCCGGCAGCGGGTCTTGCCGCCGCTCATCTCGTCCGCGAGATCCAGAAGTATTCCCTCCCGGAGCCCCCAGTCGCTCACCAGCGCCTTCTTGAAGCCGAAATGCCGCATGATCTCCTCCATCACCAGAGCGCCGGCCAGGATGATGTCCTCGCGGCCGCGTTCCAGGCCGGGAATGCTCCGACGCTCGCTGATCGTGCTTCTGCCGAGCTGCAGGACCAGAGCGGAGATCGCTTCCCGGGTCAGCGCCCAACGGTGAATCCGGACGGGATCATATGCGTCGAGCCGCAGATCCATTGCAGCCAGCGTCGTGACCGTGCCTGCAGTCCCCACAAGAAGCCTCCCGGAAGCCACTGTGTCAAGAGCGGGAAGTGCATTCAGCCCCTTCTGGATCCACTGTCTGAGCCTCTCCAGCTCTTCCGGGAACGCCGGATCATGCTTGAAGAACCGTTCCGTGAGATAGACCGCGCCCAGCGGCAGGCTGGCCTCGTTCGTCTTCCCGTTGCGGTCCCGGGTTATGATCTCGGTGCTCCCTCCGCCGATATCAACTATCATGGCCTCGTCGAGACCGGCGTCGGGCACGCCCCTGAGTGCGGCGAAGACCCCGAGTACCGTGAGTCGTGCTTCCTCTTCGCCGGTTATCACCTGTACCGCGATCCCGGTCCTTTCCCGGACTTCGGCGATGAAGGGACCTGCGTTTTCGGCCTGCCTGAGCGCGCTCGTGCCGACGGCCCGGACCGCCGTAACGCCGAACTCGTCGATACGCTTCCGGAAGCCGGCAAGCGCCGCGAGGGAACGTTGGCGGGCCTCGGGTGACAGCAAGCCGGTCCCGTCGAGTTTTTCACCCAGCCTGGTGATCCTTCTGTCGGAATGGATTTCGCGGATTGAGCCGGAGATGGCCTCTGCGATGAGAAGGCGGAGGGTGTTGGTTCCGATGTCGATCCCCGCAAGGATCATCAGATGAGCATGTCCCTGAACAGCTTGCCGTAGGCCTTTACGCGCATCGCGAGCAGTTTCGCGATCGTGTGCACGAGCCGGGCCGCGGTCCGGGGATCAAGGTCCATGAGCGCCTGGAAATCCGCGCGGGAGAGCACCAGGAGCTCGACGACCGTCTCGGAACGCGCGGAGACCATCCGGCTCTCCTCCTGCAGCAGGGCGAGCTCACCAAAGAACTCGCCCGGACCGAGCAGCAGCAGCGATTTTTCCTCGCCCTCACCTGCCATGATCGAGATCCTGACGTTGCCGCTTTTGATCACATAGAGGGACTCGGACGGCATTTTTTCAGCGAAGATGGTCGTATTCGGCCGTATCTGGCGTTCCTGGAACAGCCCCGCCGCGAGATCAATTTCTTCCCTGCTGCTGCCTTTGAACAGCACCGTTTTTTGAAGCAGTTCAAGATTGTCCATAGTGAGAGAGCGTCCCCCGATCGATCGAACGCCTAGTGCCCAGTATAGGCCGGCAACTTTTCCTTGTCAAGAAATTGTGCGGTACTTTGCCGGCCTTCCTGCCGGCGAGACCGCGGCAGCCATGCATCACCGCTCCCGGTCAAGCGCCTGACGCACGATTGTGAGCAGCTCGTGGGGCACGATCGGCTTGGGTAAAAAATGCAGGTTCTCCGCGAGGATCCCTTTTTTGTCGATGATGTCGGCCGTATACCCGCTCATGAACACCGCCTTGATATCCGGGTCGACGTTCTTGACCGTATCGTACACTTCCTTCCCGTTCTTTTTCGGCATGATCACATCAAGGAGGAGCAGGTGAATCTTTGACTGATGACGGCTGATTACGGCAAGTGCGTCCTGACCGTCGACGGTTTCAATGACCTGGTAGCCGTTTCCCCGGAGTACGAGCCTGATCAGCGTGCGAACATCAGGGTCGTCTTCGGCGACCAGAATGGTCTCCGATCCGCCCCGCGGCAGCGGGAGAGGCTGCTTCTCGGCAAGGGAGCCGGAGCCTTCGATCAGCGGAAGATAAAGGCTGAACCGGGTTCCCTTACCGGACTCGCTCTGCAGGGTCACAAATCCGGCATGCTGCTGGATGATGCCATACACGATGGACAGGCCCAGACCGGTCCCCTTTCCCGTTTCCTTGGTCGTAAAGAACGGTTCGAAGATCTTTTCCCTGATCCGTTCATCGATTCCCATGCCCGTGTCCGAGACGGCGATGAGCGCGTACGGTCCCGGCTTTCCGCCTGCCGCCGCGGCCGGGGTTTCGGAGACCCCTGTTTTCGAAATCCCGATGGTAACGCGGCCGCCGTTCGGCATCGCATCGCGGGCATTGGTGCAGAGATTGATCAGGACCTGTTCGATATTCCCGCTGTCGGCCAGCACTATGACGTCATTCGCTTCGAAACTCGTACGCAGCTCGATGTGTTCACCAATGAGCGTCGCGAGCAGCTTCTCGATGCCGGCAACGATGACGTTCAGGTTGACGGGCTTGGGGCTGATCACTTGCTTCCGGCTGAATGCGAGCAGGCTGCGGGTCAGATTCGCTGCGCGGTCGGCCGAGGAGATGATATGCTCCGCGTGGTGGGCGAGCGGGCTGTCTTCGGCCAGGTCGAACACGAGCAGGTTCGCATATCCCATGATTGCCGTCAGGATGTTATTGAAGTCATGGGCGATGCCGCCGGCAAGCTGGCCGATGGCCTCCATTTTCTGGGACTGCACCAGCTGCTGCTCCAGCCGCCGCTTTTCCGTCACGTCATGAAAGGCGCCCCGGTAGGTCCAGCCTGGGCCCGGCGCCTCGCGGACGATCGAGGCAGTGACCAGTACCGTCAGCCTTTCGCCATCGCTCCTGCGCAGAGTGACCTCGTGGTCCTTGACGAGGCCCTGCCTGAGCAGCATGCTCTGGAGGATCGTATGCTGCTCAGGCTGGTCAAACAAATCCCGGGCCGGATCCAGGGCCTGGAGGGCGTCAGCCGACGCGTACCCGAACAGGTCGGCGCCTGCGCGGTTGATGTCCAGGAATTTCCCGTCCTGAGAGCAGATGAAGATGACGTCCTTGGACTCCTCGAAAATGACGCGGTATTTTCGTTCTGATTCCTTGAGGGCCTGCTCGGTACGTTCCCGGACCGCCATTTCCTGCTGCATACGGTCGAGCGCGACGGTCAGCTCGGCAGTATGGCGCTCCACCTTGTCATGGGACGCCTGCAACTGGACCAGCATTTGATTGAATGCGCCTGCCAGATCGGAGACTTCGTCATTGCTGCGAATGTCGATCAGACGGTCCAGCTTTCCTTCCGCGATATCGCGTGTCGCCTGGTTCAGGTCATTGATCGGTGCAATGATCCGGCGGGTGACCAGGATCGTCACGATGACGCCGGCAATGATGATCAGGGACGTGAAGATCGCGATCGATACAATGATATGCCGGAGCCTGCTTCGAAGCGCTTCCTGCGATACGCCGAGGTGAATAGAGCCGATCACGCCCGGCCCGGCATCTGGCGCGGCCCGTGTGACGGCGGGACCATTGCTGTCCTGAGTGACGACGGGCGCCACTATGTTCACGTAGTGCTTGCCGTCCTCCCTGTTGTAAAAGGGCTGATAACGGATCAGCCGCGCTTCCCGTCCGCCCTCTACCCGGGGCATTGCAGGGATATGGATGGGAAAGTCCTCGGCTGTTTTATAGAGCAATACCCGCTCATCTGCGTTCAGGATGAAGATGTAAGCAATGGAGGGATCGGTGCTGACCAGGTTGATGATCTGGCGCAGTGCAGCTTTGTCCTCGGTGGAAATGCCCTGCGCGCTGTTCTGGGCGATCATGAGGGCAAGGGAGCGGCCATGGTCGAGCAACAGCTCGTAGTCATTCTTCTGCTCATCCCGGATGGCATATACGCCGATGACGAACGCTGTTGTCAGGACGAGCGCGCTGGTCAACACAATGAGCTTGGTTCCCAGGTTGAGCCGCCTGTTCCCTCTGGTTTGCAATCAGTTCTCCTTTGCCGGGACCGCCATGATCGATCGTCGCGCCGAAAGAGTGACAAGGCCTTTTTTTGCTCCCCGGGGCTTCTTTACATGCCTGGCAAGGGTGTAGGTCACCGATACCTTCCCTGACGACCTGCCCTTGCTGTAGAACGCAGCAAGGGACGCCGCCCGCGTGAGGACATCCGGCGGCAACGGGTCCTTCCGGGGATTCCTGATCACCACGTGAGACCCGGGAAGCCCTTCTGCATGGAGCCAGATATCGTCCGGCATGGCCAGTCTGGTCGTGAGCTGGTCGTTGCCGGCAGCGCTTTTCCCGATTAGGATCTCCCATCCTTCGAAGACAACCCGGCGAAACGGCACTGCCGGCGCCCCCGGACGTTTTCGCTGCTGTCCTCCGCGGGGAGTCCCGCCGAACCCCTGTTCCGCAAGCCGCGACCGTACCGGGGCAAGGTCCTGCTCCGTCTTGGCCTGCTCGGCTTCATCACAAAGCTCACGCAGCAATGCCGCCTCGTCCCTGGTGGCCCGGAGCCGGGAATCAATGATCTTCTGCGCAGCTTTTGCCTTCTTGTACCGCTTAAAGTACTGCTCCGCGTTTGCGATCGGGGATCGCTCCGGATTCAGTGTTATCCGGACCAACTGTCCGTCAAGACCGGCCAGTTCCGCCTCGTACATCCCCGTTTTGAGCGCGTGCAGGTTCGCCAGGATCAGGTCCCCCGCTTCTTTATGCCCCTCAGCGTTACGGGCAGCCGCGTCGTCCTGCAGGAGAGCCTCGAGCCTCCGTGCCGTTTTCCGCTGCTGTTTTTTTATCGCTGATACAAGCAGCGATCGGGCGTCTGCGAGCCGCTTCAGCCCGAGGACATGATCATAATGGAGCTCGGCCATGCGGTTCGCCTGCCCTTCCTCTCCCGGCTGTGCGGCATCCCCCGGCAGATCGGGAGATCCCCCTTTGCCCGGCTGCGATACCTTCTTCTCCGGGAATACGTACCGGGCTCCGGGAACGAGCAACCGGACTGATTGGTTCGAGAGGGAGGTCTGGTAATAGGTTGCCAGGACGGCGCCGGTCTCATCGGTCACGATCAGATTCGATGAAGGCCCCATGAGTTCGAACAGAAGCACATGGACCCTGCCCTGTCGTGAGAAACGGATGGCGGCAATGCGGTCCCGGTTCAGAAGGGCTGCGCTCACGACGCGGCCCGCTGTGATCCGGCTTTTGAGGAACTGTGAGAACGGATGCTGCACGGGAGCGGCAGGCGGCTTCCTCGTCACAAGGTGAAGGCGCGGCTGGGAACGGTTCGGCGAAAGGATCAGCAGGAACGTCCTGGCGTTTCCGCGAAGAACAAGGACGATCTCTTTTCCCTCGCTGTCGTATACGCGCTGAACACGGGCTCCCGGCAGGAGACCGGAGAGTTCATCTATGACTGTCGACAGCAGTTGAAAGTCCACGCCCGATTTGCTCCGCTTCCGACCCGCACCGCGTTCATGGAATGTTCAGCATCTTATGGACCTGCGGGATGATCCGTACGTCTCCGATGACCCGCAGAGCCGCAACCTGAAAATGGAGGAGCTGGCAGCCATGAGGCGTCGATGCCCCGTCCGCGGGCTGGATGACCAGCGTACCGGATGGATCATGGTCGGCGAGGAGGCGGGCCGCTGTCAGAATATCCTGCTCATCGGTGTCCCGCGTAACCACCGCCTTGCCGAACAGGGATTTTCCCCGGCAGGCGGCAAGGAACTTTTTGTGCTCCTCCCAGAACGGCCGGAGGCCGGTAGCGGAGGGCAGTTTGAAGTCCATGCTCACCGTGTCGACCAGGTCCCGGAGGCCGGCCATGGCTTCGTGGCAGATGCCGTTCGTTTCGAGATAAACGAGACACCGCGGTCTCATCCCGGGAAGCCACACACCCAGAAATGCCTGCTGAAGAAGAGGCTCGCCGCCGGTCAGGCTGATCACGGGCCGGGCAAAACCAGGCGGGATCAGCCGGGAGCATAACTGGGTGAGCTTCTGGCAGGTCATATCTGCCGGCAATTCTTCGTGGTCGAGGGAGGCGCTGTCCCGCTGCACGCGGCAGAAGGAGGTCTGGCCGTGGATCGCAGATTCATCCCTACCGGGCGTGTCGCAGTACTGACAGGCGATGTTGCAGCCTCCAAAACGGACGAAGATCTGGCGTTGGCCGACCCAGGGACCTTCTCCCTGAATTGATGAGAATATTTCGATCACCGGTGCCGTAAGCATAGGCAATAATACCGGACTGAATCGGGAATTACAAGAACTGAGCGTTTCCTGTCAGGGCAAAATAGTCGTCCGAGGCGCGTGAAGACGTTAAAGACGGGGTCCATAAATCCGATATATGGGTAAGTAGAGACGCAGCTTGCGATTTTCTTTGTCTTGACAAAAAAATATAAATCAGGTAACTTAGGTATCAGGTTGGAGGACGAATGGTTCGGAAAATTCCTTTTATTATTCTTGCAGTTACCTTTTCAATTTTGGCGACGTTCCAGGCTGTTCGGGCTGAACAGCAGGCATCCGCGTCGCCCCTGCCCGCTCAGGCCATTCCGTCACAGTTGAAGCCCCCTTCGGAAGACGTGGCACAGCTCGACGAGGTCATAGAAGATAACATCGACATCAAGCCCTATCACATACCGATGGTCCTGAACGACAGCGTAGAGAACCATCTTGAGTACTTCAAAACCCGGGGCCACGAGGTGTTCCAGCGGTGGCTCGACCGTTCCGCACGGTACATACCGATCATGAAGGACATCTTCCGGGAAAAGAACCTTCCCGAAGACCTTGTGTATGTTGCCATGATTGAGAGCGGGTTCAACCCCTATGCGGTCTCCTGGGCGAAGGCGGTCGGACCGTGGCAGTTCATGCCGGCAACGGGAAAGCTGTACGGCCTCAGGATCGACTGGTGGGTAGACGAACGCAAAGATCCGATCAAGTCCACGCAGGCTGCTGCAGAGCACCTCAAGGACCTGCATAACCTGTTCGGTTCCTGGCCACTCGCCCTGGCCTCTTACAATGCAGGAGCCGGCAAGGTCCAGCGAGCCGTTCTCAGGACGAGGTCCGAGGATTTCTGGGACCTGAAGGCATCCCGATATATCAGGAAAGAAACGAAGAACTACGTGCCCAAATATATGGCTGCCACGATCATAGCCAAGAACCCGGAAGCCTACGGGTTCACGGTCTCATCCTTCGATCCGTTCAAGTACGACGAGACGGTGATCGAGGACAGCACTGACCTGAGGCTTATCGCAAAATGCGCGAATTGCACCTACGAAGAGATCAAGGAGCTGAACCCGGAGCTTCGGCGGTGGATCACGCCTCCGCAGGCGGACCGGTACACGCTCCGGCTCCCCTCGGGCAGGAAAGAGATCTTCCTGGCAAATTATGCGGCAATACCGCCGGAACAGAAGATCAAGTGGGAGCGCCATGAAGTAAAGCGCGGCGAAACGCTGGCAGCCCTGGCGAAAGAGTACAACACCTCACCGGAGGCCATCTGCGATATCAACGGGCTCAAGAAGAAACGCATAACGCCGGGCAAGCACATCCTGATCCCCCGGGATATCAACGCGAAGTCGCAGGAGTTGGGCTTTTTGACACCGGGGCAGTCAATGAGGCAGCAGCAGATCCTGTACCGGGTACGAAGCGGTGAAACGCTCTCCCGGATCGCCAAGAAGCACAATGTGACCGTCGCGGATATCCGGGAGTGGAACAAGGGCATTGGCAGCACGGTGCGGGCGGGCCAGAAGATCAAGCTCGTCGTGGATGTGGACCAGATCTAGGCGGTCAAAGCATTGCAACTTCAGGAAAGCCGAGGGCGGGGAGCATATCCCCGCCCTTTTTCGTTCTCCCGGCGTCAACGGGCCGGCATTCATGGACGTGTGCCAGAGCGGCCCGCTTCTCATTTTGTAGACGTCCTCGAAACTCATTTTGTCAATTCCCGGAACGTCGCCGGCGTCCGGAATGGCGATCATTGAACCAGGACCCCGCCATGATGCATTCCGATACAGTTTGCCTGTTGAGCAAGATCGGTATTGAGGATCATCATGCGGCAATCGTGATCTGATTACTTGCTCTTGCCTGATGTTGTCTGCTTCGAGGCATCTCCCTGCGGAGATACGGAAGCGGGCTGAGACTCGATCTTCTGGACCTTGCCCATGGCTTCGACACCCCAGGTGGTGCCCGCAAGCCTGTCGGCGATCATTTTATATTCCTTCTGCGATTCAGCTGCATTTCCGGAAGCCTCATAGAGCCTGGCGAGTTCAATGGAAGCGGCACCGGGGCCTGACAATGCCTCGGCCTGCTTGAATGCCTTGATAGCGTCCGCCTGCTTTCCCATACCGGCATAGAGATACCCCATGCGCTGGTAGGCTAGTCCAGTCAGCAGTTCTTCGTTCTTGTACCCCGTTATGAACGACTGGTATTCCTGAAGGGCCTCGTCGGCTCTCCCCATATTCATGAGACAATTGCCGGCATACAGTCCGGCCATTGCGCCGCTCAGCGTTGAAGAATATTTCTTCTGCACATCCCTGAAGAGGCCAAGTGCCGCGGCATAATCGGGTCGTGACCCGGAAGCCGGGCTGTAGCGTTCATAGGCCGAATCAAACAGAGGCCCCGCCTTCTGCTCGTCCAGGGAGCGCTTGAGAACAAATCCTCCTCCCAGCAAGAGGGCGATCGCCAGGATCGATACGGCTATCATGACGAACTTTCTGTTCCGGGCATAGAAATCCGAGGCAATGTGCGCCCACGTTACGATCTGCTGCTCAGGCTGCTTCTTCGCTGCTTGTGATCTTTTCTTGATCGTGGCCATTCATGAACCTCCATCTGATATGAGTGCGAAATGGAAATGAAAAAAAGGGACTCGGCGGTGGACGTTGTCACTGCTTGAGCATCTTTTTCGCTTTTTCAGCGAGCGCCCTGGAATTCCCGAGAACGTCGCCGATGCGGTCTGCGTCCAGCCCTGCGCCCAGCAGGACCTCCCGGGCGAATTCGTCCGTGATGAGGTCGCCCGGTTCGTGGGTGTCCGTGTCGATCACAAGCTTTGCGCCGGTCAGACCGGCAATCCTGGCCACGTGACCGTTCGACAGGCTGTGTCCCTTGCGGGACGAGATCTCGAGGTGTACGCCGTTCTTTGAGGCCAGCTCGGCTTCCTCCGGCGTGATGAGTCCGGGGTGGGCCAGGATGTCCACCCCTGCCTCGATCGCCGCCCGGTTCGTGCCGGGATGGACGGGCTCGACCAGGGTCTCCCCGTGCGCCACCACGACAGCGGCCCCGAGGGCCCTTGCCCGCTCGGTCAGCTCGGCAAAGGTCTCGGGCGGGATGTGCGTGAGTTCGATGCCGGGAAGCGCGACGATCTTCCAGCGACGCGACAGCTCCCTGCAGGCCGTGGCCACCCGGGGAATGGTGAAATCCAGGTTCGAGGCGTCGGCATGGTCAGTTATCGCGATCACCTCGTAGCCTTTCATGATTGCGCGGCGGACGAGCTCCGACGGGACGAGAACGCCGTCGCTGAAAAGAGAATGGGTATGGAGGTCGATCATGGTACCACCTTTGGCGAAATGGACATTTAATTTACAGATCCCGCTCGATGCGCGCCTTCCCCTGCCAGCTTCCCCGCTGCTCCATGCGCCTATCGAGGTCGCGGAGCAGCTCGCTCCGCGTCTTGTTCCAAACGGGAGCGATCAGGATCTCGTCCGGCGCCGCCGCGAACAGCCGCTGCAGGACGATGTCCGGGGACAGCCGCTCCAGGAAATCGACGAGGATGTCGAGGTATTCATCGTATTGGAACGTCGGAAAGGGATTCTTGGTGTAATGATCCGCGAGCGCCGTCTCCTTCACGACCTGGAGCTGGTGTATCTTCAGGAATGCGATGGGCTGCTGCGACAGCTCGCCGGCCATGGCGAGCATCTCGTCCCTGGTCTCCGTGGGGAACCCGAGAATGAGGTGTGCCCCGACATGGATGCCCCTGCCAGCGGTCAGGGCCACGGCCTTCCTGAAGCATTCGTAATCATGGCCCCGGTTGATGAACCGGAGCGTCTTGTCGTAGACGGACTGGACGCCGTATTCAACGAGGATGAACCAATCCTTCGCGAGCCGCTCAAGCAGTTCCACTTTTTCTGGGTCAACGCAGTCGGGCCTCGTTCCGATGGCGAGGCCGACGACCCCGGGGTGGTCGAGCGCTTCCCGATAGAGGCGCTCCAGCACGTCAACGGCGGCATAGGTGTTGGTGAAGGGCTGGAAATAGACGATGAACTTCTCCGCCCTGTACCGGGAGCGCAGGTACGGGATGCCGTTCGTGATCTGGTCCCGAAGAGAGAGCGAACTGGCGCAGGCCGTAGGTCTGAAGCTGTCATTGTTGCAGTAGATGCAGCCTCCCGTGGCTATGCTGCCATCGCGGTTCGGGCACGTGAATCCGGCATCCACGTTCACCTTATAGACCGGCTGACCGTACAGGTCCTTCATGTACTGTCCAAAGGCGTTATAGCGGCGTATCGCCTGTTTGACCGGTATTGCTGACGTTTTCATGGTTAGCAGTAATTTTCCCGAAGACGGGGAGACAGTGAATTTGTCCGTGTAATATACCAAAAGGAAAGGGAAAAATCCAGAAGTGAATTCGGAAGAAGGGATATCATCAAACCTTTTGTTATGCTGTTGTTCAGCGTGCAGGGGGCAATACCATTCTTCTATTCCAGCGTGCTTACTCGGCCGCGTCCCTGACCCATGCAAGAAAGTCCTGCGCAACAGGCAGCAGTTCCTCGATATCCCCGCGCGTCACGGCCACTTGACCTTTACACTCGCATGACGGCTTGAGTTCGAAGGCCCGGCTAAGAGCATCGACGAACCGCTTGTCGAAACCGGCGGTCCGGGCGAACTCGCGCTCGAACCGCTCGATGGCCGAGCTCTGCATGGGCGCGTCCAGACTGCGCGCCCGGAGCAGACCCAGAACGGGATGCAGGAACGCGTAGTACAGGCTGTTGATCACAAAGTTCAGCACCGCACCTTCGGCCAGAAGCGCCCGCGCTTCTTCGAGGGCCTCCTGTGCCTGCGCCAGCCTGGTTTTCACGATCTCCTGCATGTGCCGGTTTCTCCCTGCCTGAGAATCTTTCCGTTGCCGTGTCCGGACCCTACCTCGTCCACGTCGTCGTTCTGCCGATGAGCGAAATGCCGATGTAACCCCTCAGGTGCAATTGATCCGGAGATACGAGCGTCATCTTGCCGCTGTAGGTCTTCCCGTTCTTCGGATCGTACACCTTGCCGTCCTTCCACAGGCCGTCTCCGGCAAAGACGAAATCCCGCACGATCTGGAGGCCGATGATCGGGACGGTCCTGAGCCCGGGAACGGGATTGTTATGGTCGAGCTTCGGCGTTCCCGGTTTGCCCTCCTCTGACCCCGCAGGGTAGTTCGGTTCCTTGAGCGACACGATCCTGCCGCAGTATTTTTCGCCGCATTTGAACAGCTCGATCCTCGCGTCCTTCTCCTCGTTGTTCCAGACGCCGAGAATGCTGTCACGATCCGAGGCGAAGAGGGGGAAGGCAGACAACAGCATCATGCCTGCAAAGAGCGCAGCAAGAACGGTTTTCATTGTTTTCCTCGTTTCAACAGGGATCTCACGACCTTCATATTCCTCGGGTCGTCCTCCTCGGTTTCCTTCGGCGTTTCCATGACCTTGGGGACGCTGCTGAAGGCGGGATGATTGAGCAGTTCCTGAAAGCCGTCCAGGCCGATCCTGCCGTCCCCGATATGCCAGTGGCGGTCGATGCGGGAGTTGAAGTCGCGCAGGCAGTCGTTCAGGTGCATCCCCTTCAGACGCTGCAGGCCGACCGTTGCATCGATCTTCTTCGCCAGGCAGTCCACATCCTTCTTCGTCCTGATATCGTAGCCGGCAGCGAATCCATGACAGGTGTCGTAGCACATGCCGATGCGCGAGGGATCATGCAGGCGCGAAATGACCTCCTGGACCTGTTCGAGCGTATACCCCACATCACCGGCCTCCCCTGCGGTGTTTTCGAGCAGGACCGTTGCTTTCGGATCGTGCAGCTTCATAGCCATGTTTACAGCGTCGGAAACCCGTTCGATCATCCACTCGGCACTCTGGCCTTTTGCCGACCCCAGGTGGGTCACCAGAAACTCGGCGCCAAGAGCATCTGTCCGCTCAAGGTCGATCACGAACTGTTCGATCGATTTTTCGTACAGATCGGATTTTGGGGAAGCAAGGTTGATCAGGTAGTTCGTATGGACGAACACGGGAGCAATGTCCCACTGCTCCCGAAGTCTCTTGAATTCCGCTATATCATTCCTATCAAGCGGCTTGACGGTCCAGCCCCGGGGGTTCCTGCTGAATATCTGCATGCAGGAGCAGCCGAGTTCGTGGGCCCGGTCGACGGCGAGAGAGAAGCCGCCCGATATGGAAACATGAAAACCAAGTTTCATATTCATAGGAGCCCTGATGTTCGCGGATGGTCTATGGATGCATGCGGCATTGTCCGGTCAGCTGCTTTTTTCGGCCAGCCGGTACAATTCCGACTCGCTTATGACCTTGACGCCCAGGTCTCTCGCCTTGTCCAGTTTACTGCCTGCTTCCTTACCCGCCACAACGTAGTCGGTCTTTTTCGAAACGGAACCTGCCGTTCGGCCTCCGTTTCGTTCAATGAACTCTTCGATCTCGTTTCGAGGGCGGGTGAGCGCCCCGGTGATCACGAACGTCCAGTCATGCAAGGGGCCCTGGTCCCTTGATTTACCGCCTTCATAACCGGGATTCGCTATTATGACGCCCAGTTTTTTCAGGGTCTCAAGAGTCTGAAGATTCTCCTTCTCGCTGAAAAAGCCGGACAGGGAAGCGGCAAGTTTCTCGCCCATCTGTTTTATCTCCATGATCCGCTCGGCCGGGACGTGATAGAGATCGTCGATTTTCTCGAAGTTCTTCGCCAGCTGCTTTGCCGCGAACTCACCCACATGGAGAATGCCGAGGGCGTACAAAAACTTGCTGAGTGTGGTCTTCTTGCTCTTTTCTATGGCGTCGATCAGGTTCTGCGCAGATTTTTCCGCGAACCGGGGCAGCTCCAGCAGCTGTTCTTTCCTGAGCCGGTAGAGGTCGACGAAATGCCTGATCAGCCCTTTTTCATACAGAAGCTCCACGCTCTTTCCGCCAAGCCCCTCGATGTCCATTGCCCCGCGTGACGCGTAGTGGTAGATGCGTTCCAGCACCTGGGCGGCGCAGTTGAGGCCGATGCACCGGAAGGCCACCTCCCCTTCATCGCGCACGACACGGGACCCGCAGACCGGGCAGTGCGAGGGAGGAGGAAATTCCCGTTCCTGACCCGTGCGCTTCTCCTTGATCACGGTCACAATATGGGGGATCACATCCCCGGCCCGCTCGACCACGACCGTATCGCCGATCCGGATGTCCTTTCGCTCGATCTCGTCCCAGTTGTGGAGCGTTGACCGGGAGACGGTTACACCGCCAATCGGGACCGGCTTCAGCATTGCCACCGGCGTGATCGTTCCCGTCCTTCCCACGCTCGCGATGATGTTCTCGATCTGCGTCGTGCCCTGGTGGGCCGCGAATTTGAACGCGATCGCCCATCGCGGCTCGCGGGTCTTGAAACCGAGCTCGCGCTGCAGCCTGAACTCATTTACCTTGACGACGGCCCCGTCCGTTTCGAACGGCAGCTTCGGCCGCTCTCCCTCGATCTTTTTGATGGCCTCGATCACCTTATCGATGCCGGTCACGACAGAAAAGCGAGCCGGAGTCGGGAAGTGGGCCTGCTTGAGCCATGCGATGAAGTCCGTCTGACTTTTAAAATCGATCCCTTTTGCCGCTCCGAGGCCGTAGCAGGCCATATGGAGCTTCCTCTTCTCCGTTACCGTCGGATCGAGCTGACGAACGGAACCGGCTGCGGCATTGCGGGGATTGGCGAAAAGGGTTTCTTCACTCTTCTCACGTTCCTTATTCATTTTTTCGAATTCATCTATGTCCATATAGACTTCACCGCGGATGTCGATCTCAGCAGGAATGTCCACGCCTTCTATCCTGAGCGGTATGGCCTTTACGGTCTTGATGTTCCGGGTAACTTCTTCACCCTCATACCCATCACCACGAGTGGAAGCGCGCGTTAGGCGACCTTTTTTATAAGTCAGTTCTATAGCAAGACCATCATATTTCGGCTCAACTGTATACTCTAAATCTCCTTCATAAGTACCTATTCTCTCAATGAGCCTCTTTTTTACTCTCTGATCAAAATCACGCACTTTATCATAGCTGAATGCATTCTCCAGTGATAACATTGGTTCGGTGTGCTTAACTTTTTCGAATTTATCGAGCGGTGGCGCGCCGACACGCTGGGTTGGGGAATCAGGCAGGCTGTAACCGTACTTTGTTTCGATCTCCTGAAGACGCCTGAAGAGACGGTCGTATTCTTCGTCTGAGATGACCGGTGCATCGAGGACGTGGTACCGGTAATTGTGCTCGTTGATTTGTGCTGTAAGCTTCTCGATCTCTTTCTTGATGTCTGCGGGAATTTTTTTCATGGGCACTGGAAACCAAATCCGGATGACGGAAGTCCGGACCGGGCATGCAGGATGCCGAGCCCGTTAATGCAGGCTACTCGGCGCTCTTCTCTTCCAGCTGATAGTCCTTGATCTTCGTCAGCAGCGTCTTGTAGCTCACCTGCAGGACCTCGGCGGCGCGGGACTTGTTCCCGCCGGTCTGCTTCAGCACCTGACGGATCCTGCGCGACTCGGCGATGCGCGTGGCTGCCTCGGCTATGGCATGGAGCGGGCCGTCCATGGGAACGTGTTCGGACAGGGCGTTGATGATGTTCGTCTCGCTGATCCCGAGGTCCTGGGCCCTGATGACGCCGCCGTCCGCATAGATCACGGAGCGTTCGATCACGTTTTCGAGCTCCCGCACGTTCCCCCGCCAGGGAGACTTCATCAGGATCTCCATGGCCTCATCGGAGATCGCGAGCGGACCCTTCCGCACCTCGGCGGTGTATTTTACCAGGAAGTGCCGGGCCAGGGGCGGAATGTCATCGCGCCGTTCACGCAGCGGCGGAATGGTGATCGGGAACACGTTCAGGCGGTAGAACAGGTCATCGCGGAACAGCTTGGCCGAGACCGCTTTTTCGATATCCTTGTTCGTGGCCGCGATGACCCTGACGTCGATCTTGATCGGCTTGCCGCCTCCCACGCGCTCGATCACCTGTTCCTGGAGCACGCGGAGCAATTTAGCCTGGAGCGCCAGGTCCATGTCCCCGATCTCGTCGAGGAACACCGTTCCCTTGTCGGCGAGTTCGAGCTTTCCGAGCTTGCGCGCATCGGCGCCGGTGAAGGCGCCCCGTTCGTAGCCGAAGAGCTCGCTTTCCAGCAGTTCCCGCGGGATGGCGGCGGAATTGATCGCTACAAAGGGGCCGTCCTTGCGCAGGCTCAGGTAGTGGATGGCCCTCGCGAAGAGCTCCTTGCCCGTGCCGCTCTCGCCGTGTACCAGGACGGTGGCGTTGGTGGGGGCAGCTTTCTGTATCTTTGCCGTGATCTCCTGGAGCTGGGTGCTTTTCCCGATGATCTTCGGAAGGCCGAGCCTTTCGGCGAGCTCTTCCTTCAGCAGGATGTTCTCGGTCGCGATGCGGCTCGCGTCGAGGGCGCGCTTGATGAGCACCAGGAGATGGTCCATGTCGAAGGGCTTTGTCAGGAAATCATAGGCGCCCTGCTTGACGGCCTTGACCGCGACCTCGATCGTGCCGTAGGCGGTCATAACGATGACCGGCAGGAGAGGGTTGTCCTCGTTCACGGTCTTGAGCACCTCGAAGCCGTCCTTCCGGGGCAGCTTCAGGTCGGTCAGCACGAGACCGATCCGTTCGTCGGAAAGCTTCTTGATGCCTTCGGCGCCGTCGCGCGCGGTGATCACCTGGTAGCCCTCCGCTTCGAGGGTCTGCTTCAGCATGTCAAGCATGCTTTCTTTGTCTTCGATGACGAGGATTGTGTCCATATCTATTCGTTAGCCCCGAAGGTCACGCTCATTCGCGTGCATTCGCGGCAGCGTGTCAACCTGGCAGTATCACCGTGAACGCCGTTCCCTTCCCTTCCGTGCTTTGCACGTCGATCCTCCCCCCGTGGGAAAGGACGATCTTGTGCGTCAGGGCGAGGCCGAGGCCGACCCCCTTGTCCTTCGTCGTGAAGAAAGGAAGAAATATTTTCCTGATCATTTCCGGGGCGATGCCGGAGCCCGTGTCGGTTATGGCGACCGAGTAGTTGCGTTCTCCCCGTGCATCGATGGATATCGTTCCCCCGTCAGGCATGGCCTCCACCGCATTCTGGATGAGATTGCTGAATGCCTGCCGCATGAGCACTTCATCGATCGACAGCGTCCGGTCCTCTACGGCAATCAAGGTCCTGACCCGGGACTCCGCATTCGTCGCCTGCAGAACGTTTGCAACGCATCCCTCGATCAGTTCCCTGGCGCTCACGCTGACCCGGTTCAATGAGGCCGGCCGCGCAAAGGTGAGGAGATCGCCGATGATGCGGTTCATGCCGTTGATCTCCGCCGTGATGTCGCGGATGATCGTCTGGCTGCGTTCGTCGGTCTTCTTCGAGAGCAGGTTGAGGTAGCCGGCGATGACCGCCATGGGATTGCGCAGCTCATGGGCGATGCCCGCGGACATCTCTCCCAGGGCGGTCAGCCGCTCCCGGAGCTCCATCTGTTCCTGGAGGCGCTTCACCTCCGTGAGGTCGGAGAACGAAAGGATGACTCCCAGGGCCTCGCCGTGACGGTCCGTCAGGACGGCCGTGTTAAATCCCAGCCAGACCTTTCCCCCCGGCCGGTCCAGCGCCGATTCGAGCCGTTGGGAAGGGACCCGGTGCTCAACGGTCTCCCGGACGGCCCTGCAGATGATATCGTCATTGAATAGTTCGCGGCAGCTCTTTCCCCTGGCATCGCTCAGACTGATGTGGAGCATGTCCACGGCAGAGCGGTTGACCGTGGTCAGGAGGCAGTCCCGGTCGAAGGTCATGACGCCGCTCGTCACGCACTGGAGGATGTTCTCGTTGTAGCTCTCGACGTTCTCGGCCCGCTGCTCCGCCAGCAACTTGAGCCGCTCGAGCTCTCTTTCCTTCTCCTTCAGCTGCTTCGTGACCTCATGGAAAGCGTTGATGATGAAGGCGGTTTCCTCGGGCTTTCCCCGCTCCTCGTTCCCGCCGACGGACCTGCGGTGATACCGTCTCGCAGCGCTCCAGACCATGCCTGCGCCCGCGAAAAGGATCAAACACCCGAGGAGTATCGAGTAGAAGTGAAGGTTCATGTCCTGATCAGGGAAACGTACCAGTCTATGAGTTCAGGCCCGTAGAACGCGGTCACCACGGCGCCGAGGGCGAGAAAAGGGCCGAAGGGGATCACCTTCTCCATCTGGTGTCGCTTGAGCAGGATCAGGGCGATGCCGATGATCGACCCGGAGATCGCGCCGAGCATGATCGTGAGCAGCGCGCCCTTCCAGCCCAGAAAAGAGCCCACCATGCCCATCAGTTTCACGTCGCCGCCGCCCATGGCCTCGATGTGCCTGAGCTTCTCCCACAGCCAGCCGATAGCAAGGAGCGGCACGGCGCCGCACAGCATCCCGGTAACGGAGTTGACGAATCCGGCGAGATAGTGTCCCGCATGGGGCATCAGGCGGCCGAGATAGAACGGGAGCGGTTCGCCCAGCGCCGACATGACCAGGGGTGCGATGGAAATACCGATCAGGATGCCGGGCAGCGTGATGAAATCGGGAATGATCTGGTGGTCGAGATCGATGAAGGTGATGACGATCAGGGACGAGCAGAAGGCCATCAGGAGAAAAGCTTCGCCGGAAACGCCGAATTCCCGGGCGATCAGGACGAAGAACGCGGCATTCATGAACTCGACGAGCGGATACCGCCAGGAAATGGGCTCGCCGCAGGCGCGGCATCTGCCGCGGAGGAGCAGGAAGCTGATGACCGGGATGTTGTCGTAGAACCTGATGGGCTCCCTGCACCCGGGACAGTGCGACGGCGGTTTTACGATGGAGCGGTCGCGCGGGAGGCGCACGATGCAGACATTCAGGAAGCTGCCGATCAGCAGGCCGAAGATGAACACCAGCGCGAGGGTCATTGAGCGCCCTCTTCCCGGGACTTCTCTGCGTCCCTGAATGACGCCTGCTCGTTCTCGATCTCGCTGTAAATGTCCTCGAGGTCCTTTTCCCGCGACGTGATCTCGGCAAGGGCCATCACGATCTCCTCGTCCCTCAGCAGCAGGTCCGTGGTCCGGGGCAGTTCATCCTTTTTCCTGAGCTGCAGCACCCTCCGCCCGATGAGCCGCTCCTGCTCCCTGATGAGGGACCGCACCTCGTCGAGCCGGATCTTGAGCCGCGCGATGGCGATCTCTGCCCGCACGCGCTCCGAGAACACGGCAGCGCCCGCCGTGATCTTCTTTGCCGCCTTCTCCATGTTGATGATCACTTTTTCCCAGATAGTCATCGAAAGAACCTCGTGACATACCAACCACTAACCACGGATGAACACAGGTGCGGCTTCGCCGCACGCACCGATAAAGACTATTTTAACCGTGTGAGCTCCGGCCCCGAATCATACTGTGATGAGAGCCGGGAGGAAGCTCCCGTGGTACCAAAGCTGGCGCATTGCATTTCTACTGTAACAGAATACCATGGAAATATCAACCGACGCTGATCAGCCTCAGCTTTCCCTGCCACCTTCTCTTCAGCAGTTCCCGGAGCCGGGGATGGCCTGCAAGGTCCGCATCCTGCTGGATCAGCGCGAAGGCCTCGGTCCTGGCCTTCTCCAGAAGGTCCGCGTCCCGTATGATGTTCGCAGCCCGCAGGTCCGGCAGGCCGGACTGGCGCGTGCCGAAGAACTCGCCCGGACCGCGAAGCCGGAGGTCTTCCTCGGCGATCCTGAACCCGTCGTTCGTGCGGCTGAACGCGGTCAGCCGCTCCCGCGCCTCGGGGGCGAACATGCGCGGCCCCATCAGGATGCAGTACGACTGGTGGGCCCCCCTCCCGACCCTGCCCCGGAGCTGGTGGAGCTGCGCCAGGCCGAACCGCTCGGGATGCTCGATCACCATGATCGTCGCGTTCGGCACGTCCACGCCGACCTCGATCACCGTGGTCGAGACAAGCATGTGGATCTCGCCCGACTTGTAGGACGCCATGACCGCTTCCTTTTCGTCCCCCTTCATCCTCCCGTGCAGGAGACCGACCTTCCATTTTGGGAAGATGTCCTGCTGCAGATGGGCCGCCATCTCGGTCGCTGCCTTGAGGTCGCTCTTCTCGGTCTCTTCCACGAGGGGGTAGACCACGTATGCCTGGCGGCCCTTGGCGAGCTCGGCCTCGATGAAGCGGTAGGCCTCCTGCCGCTTCGGCTCGAAATACAGTTTGGTGATCACCGGAATCCGTCCGGGCGGCAGCTCGTCGATCACGGAAACATCCAGGTCCCCGTAGACCGTGAGCGCAAGCGTGCGCGGGATGGGGGTCGCGGTCATGACCAGCACGTCGGGCTCGTATCCCTTGGAGGTGAGCGTGGACCGCTGCATCACGCCGAAGCGGTGCTGCTCGTCGATGACCGCGAGGCCGAGGCGATGAAACATCACGTCCTGCTCGATCAAGGCGTGGGTGCCGACCGCGATCGCGGCCGAGCCCGATGCGATGTCGGCCAGCAGGGACTCCTTTTCCTTCTTCCTCATGCGTCCCGTGAGGGTGCGCACGGGGATTCCGAGCGGAATTGCGAGAGCTGACATGCTCTTGAAGTGCTGGTCCGCGAGGATCTCCGTGGGGGCCATGATGCACGCCTGGTATCCGTTCTCCACGGCCATGAGCGCCGCGATGAGCGCGACGATCGTCTTGCCGCACCCCACATCGCCCTGGACCAGACGGTTCATGGGCCTGCTGGCGATCATGTCCTTCTTGATCTCGGCAAGGACCCGTTCCTGGGCAATGGTCAAAGCATAGGGCAGCCGCTTCCGGAGCGAGGCCTCGAGCGTTCCGATATCCCTGAACGAAATGCCCTTCTTCTCAACAACGACGCCCCGTTTTTTCAGGGCAAGGCCGAGCTCCAGCGAGAAGAGCTCCTCGAAGCTCATCCGCCGGTGTGCGGGACTTGCCCCGCGGTTCAGAACGTCGATGTTCTTTTCGAGGGACGGGAAATGGACTTCCGGAAGGGCCTGGGATACGGGCATCAGCGAGTATTTAGCGACGAGGTCGTGGGGCAGCGGCTCCTGCATCGATCCGGCACAGGCATCGAGGATCGTTTTCATCATGCTGCGCAGATAGCGGACAGACAGGCCCGACGTGGTGCGGTAGATGGGAACGATCGTGCCGGTATGGATGAGGTCGTCCTGATCCCCTTCCTCCATGATCTCATAGTCGGGGTTGTCGATCTGGGGCAGGCCGCCCTTGTACGGGTTCGATTTCACGACGCCAGACAGGATCACCTTCTGGCCGACCCTGAACGCCTTCTGCATGAAGGGCTGGTTGTACCAGGAGCCCACGAGCATCCCGCTCCGGTCGGTGATCACCAGCTCGAACACCTTCACCCAGCGCCGCCTCGTCTCTGCAACCTTGGCGGAGACAACCTCGCCCATCACGGTCTCATAGGACCCGATGGAGAGTCTGCCGATCTTCTTGAGATTCCCGCGGTCCTCGTAGCGCCAGGGAAGGTAGGACAGCGCGTCATCGACGGTCTCAATGCCGAGCTTCTTGAGCAGCTCTGCCCGCTTCGGGCCGATCCCCTTGATGTACTGGACCGGCGTATCGAGTGCGATAAGGCCCTTGTGGACTTCCGGCTGCTCCTCCGCCGTTGATCGAGGAGAAGCTTTGTACGCCTTCTCCCCTTCGGGGTGAAGGTTGCTGTCGCTGTCCCACGAATCGATCAATGCCGAGGCTATCCTGATCCGGTCTTTCTTCTCGGAGATGGGGAGGCTGTCGAACTGCTCGAACACCGCTTCGAGCTCGTGGATCTTTGGCTTCTCCTGTCCGAGGAGCTTTAATTCCCCCAACTGGACGCGCATGAAAGGCTCAAGGGCCGAGAGGCTCCCCACATGGGCAAAGTTGTCACGGGAGGCGAAAAAGAGCGGTTTCCTGATGCGGTCGAGGATGGTCTTGAGGTCGTCCATAAGAGATGTCCCGAGAATATTAGAGTATTTTTCAGGGATTGTCGAGAGGAAAGCAGGATGATGGGCAGGATTGAAGGGTCAGGAAAATGCAGGGCCTTTTCGATGAGCAGATGGAGACGGCTGTTGGCCAAAATAGTCCTTGAAGAATCCTCAAGTAGTATGTCACAGGCCTGTCAGAAATGCACAATTTTTGGAAGTGGCTCAGCACCACTCCGTGAGATGAATATATTTCAGAAAAATGTGGCCATCTGATTTGATACCTATTATAAATGATAGAACCTTTCTCTTACCGCTGACCACTTTTCCGGCATATGAAACTTTCAGTGATCAGTTTCTAAGGAAATAGACGGTAGAACTTGACATGGCAGCGGCTAAGAGATATGTTTAATTAGGATATGTATAGAATTATTCGAAAACCCGATAAAGCCAAACCTGTCATGAGATAGGGACGGAAAGCGGCGGGTCTTTACGGATCATGATGGCCGAGCTACCGAAGGTTGAACCTTTTGGGACGCTCGGCTTTTTTATGATCGTTTCGTTCATCAAAAGGGGGCTTTGATCGTAGTGTCTGATGGCCGCACTTGAGAGGGAGGAGGTGATCGGTATGTTTCAGGTAGATGTTGCCAGGAAGCGCGTGGTTATCGCACATACCGTGCAAGCCCTGGACGGGAGTGTAGATTTGACGACTACCTTTGATCTTTGCAATGTCACGGAAGAAGAAATGCTCCTGTGGGCGGCAACAAACAAACTGACGCGCTGGCTCGCCGGTTTGGAGACAGGCCGGCTCCCTCGTGCCGAAGTGAAGAAGCGGTTTGACAATATTGTCGTCGAGTGCAGGGAGTACGTTGAGCCGGATGCCCGGCGGATCCCGCAGGAGGAAACGGCTATCATTGACAATCTCCGCAAGGTTCTGCGTGATGGCGTGTCGATGGACGAGCTGCTGCAATCGCTCGTCCGCAGTACACGCCACTACGGTCACTGATGAGGGGATTCCATAGGGTCACGTCTAAGAGTCCATAGGGTCGTCTTGTTATTTGATATTTGTTCTTGAGCAGCCACTAACCTGCTAACGGTCGCATAGTTCAACCCCAGATGATCCGCGATCTCTCTCTGAAGGTACCCATACTTCTCCACTGCATCCGCTATACGACGATCCCGCTTGCGCTTGTTCCGCACAAGGTCCTCCGAAAACAACTTTTCCAGAGACGGCCTCTTTAGGTATTTTTGACTCCGGGTGATCTCGGGCACCTCTTTGTGCTTTCTGAGATGATCTACAAAGCGGTCTGCAAAATCCTCTTCACCGAGTATTGTCTGCCCCCGCACGTCGACCCAGACAGATTGTTTGCCAAGTCTATAGGGTCAGGTCTTTCTCCGTGCATTTTCATACTCGCGCAGCCAACGGCTGATCGTTGAATAATGCACGCCCATCTGCCGTGCAATCTCGCTCTGTCGGTAACCATGTTTTTCCACTGCGTCCGACAGTCTTCTCTTCAGTTTGCGATGATCGCTCAAGATCCCTTCCGGCAAAAGAACCGGAAGCGCAGGCCGCGTCGCATACCGTTGGCTCCGGGGAATCTCAGTGATGTCTTTATGCTTCCTGAGATGATCGGCCAGTTTGTCAACGAAGTCGTCCTTCCCCAACAGAGCCTGGCCCCGCACCTCGGTCCAGATCGTCTGTTTTCCAATTCCCCACTTCACGAACTGCCGGTATTCCCGCTCGGCCTTGCCCCGCTTCCCGCTGAACTGGCCTAGCACCCAGTCCGTCGTGAGGCTTGGATGTGGCTTTTCCTTTCCGGCCGTCGCCCGGTAGCTGGACCATGAATAGTCGTCAGGCTTCTCAGCCATCCCGGCACGGACGGGGTTCAAAACGACATACCGGCATACTTCAAGGAGGTGGCTGTCTTTCTGGATGAGGATGGCTTTGTATCTTCCCTGGAACAAATGTCCGGTCCGATTGTGGCGCTTGTTGAAGAGTTGGGTGTAAACGCCGTTCAATTGGCGCATACCAAGGGCTAGGTTGCCGTCAGGGGTCTCGATGAGAAGATGGTAATGGTTGGTCATGAGGCAGTAGGTCTGGCAGAGCCAATTGTAGCGTTTGTTAACGTGCTGGAGGGTGTTCAGGAAGTTCAGGCGGTCAGCGTCGTCCTTGAAGACGGGCTTCTTCTCATTGCCCCGTGCGGTGACGTGATAGACTGCACCTGGGTATTCGATGCGAAGCGGACGGGCCATGAGGCAAGAATAGCAGAGGAGAGTGCGAAATGCAAGAAGAAAGACCTGACCCTATTGGTTCCTATTGGTTCTATTGGTTCCCTATTTTGGTTCCTATTTGGTTCTGTTCGGTCCATAGGCATAGCTCTCGAGTTTTCGGTCTGCCTGTTCCCTACCCCGTCATAGGTCCAGCCGAGGCTGTCCCAGATGCCTGACGCGGCGGTCTGGAGCCGGTCAAGGGCATCATACGTAAATGTCTTGTTCTTTGTTGCGTCGAGAACGTCGTTGATGGTCTTGATATTGCCGTTCGCATCATACGTTTGATAGCTGAGGTTCATGACCGCGCTGACCGTGATGTTCGTTATCCGGTACTGGTTCTCGTAGCCAATGGTCCCGTTCAGTCCATTTCCATACGTGAGCGACGACATGCCGCCGAAGGGCTTGTAATTGAGGTTCGTTGCGAGGTTGGCTGCGTTATTTGGGACGCGGTTGCTGTGTGGACATTGATGGGGTAAAAGGTCTTCTGGCTTCCCTTTACTGGGCAATATATTTTTTACTCGATGGATTTCGTGTACTTCCAGAGGAATTTATTCGTACCTTAGCGCGTCGATGGGGTTGAGGAGCGAGGCTTTGTAGGCGGGATAGAAGCCGAAGAAGATGCCGATGAAGCCGGAGAATCCGAATGCCATCACGATGGAGAGCGGCGATACGATGGTAGGCCAGCCGGAGAGGGAGGACAGGACCATCGACGTGGACACTCCCGTGACGATCCCGATGACGCCTCCGATGAGCGACAGCGTGAGAGCCTCGATGATGAACTGGAGCCGGATGTCCCAGGTCTTGGCTCCTATGGCCATGCGGATGCCGATCTCCCGGGTGCGCTCGGTCACGGACACGAGCATGATGTTCATGATGCCGATGCCGCCCACGAGGAGCGAGACGGACGCGATCGCGCCGAGCAGGAGGGTCATGACCTTCGTGGACTGTTCCTGGGCCTGCATGATCTGCGTGAGGTTCCTGACCGTGAAGTCGTTGTCCTGCTTCTGGCCGATGTGGTGCCGCTGCCGGAGGAGCTCGTTGATCTGTTTTTCGGCGGACGGAAGGTCCTCGGCGCTCTTCGCCTTGACGATGATGATCCTGACCATGCCCGGGAACTGGGCCCCGAAGAGTTTTTTCTGAGCCGTGGTCACGGGGATCAGGATCGTGTCGTCCTGGTCCTGGCCCTGCGCGTTCTGGCCCTTGCGGGCAAGGACGCCGACGACGGTGAAGGGCAGGTTCTTGATCCTGATCGTCTGGCCCACCGGGTTCTGGTCGCCGAACAGGTTGTCCACCACGGTCTGGCCGAGAAGCGCGACCTTGGTCGCGCTCTTCACGTCCTGCTGCGTGAAAGCCCTGCCCGTGGCAAGTTCCCAGTCGCGGACGACGAGGAGCGAGGGAGTCGTGCCTATCACGCCCGTGGACCAGTTCATGTGGCCGGTGACGATCTGCGCCACGCCGTTGTGAATCGGCGCCGCATCGGAAACGCCGGGGCATTCCTTCATGATGGCGTCTGTATCGCCCGTGGTCAGCGTGGGCTGCGTCCCCGCCCCCATCCGTACACCTCCCGAGGTCGTGGCCCCGGGCAGGATGATCAGCAGGTTGCTGCCCATGCTCGAGATCTGCTCCGCGATCTTCTGGCTCGCCCCGGTGCCGACGGCGACCATGGCGATCACGGCGCCGACGCCGATGATGATGCCGAGCATGGTGAGCGCCGAGCGCATCTTGTTCACGCGGAGCGCGCGGATTGAGATCTTGAAGGTCGAGGGAATGTTGATCATCGTAAA
>DATIZR010000022.1 GCA_035516965.1 Nitrospirota bacterium | reverse complement strand
ACCATGGCGCTGAAGCCCATTGCGCGGCTGAACGGCATCGTAGGGAAGGTGGCGTCAGGAGACCTTTCTCAGACCGTGGGGTCCGCGGGCAAGGACGAGATCGGGGAGCTGTTCTCGGCGATAAAGGCCATGGTGGAGAGGCTCAGGACGGTGGTCGGGGACGTCAAGACGGCGGCGGACAATGTGACGTCGGGCAGCCAGCAGATCAGTGTCAGTACCGAGCAGATGTCCCAGGGGGCCAGTGAACAGGCCGCATCGGCCGAAGAGGCATCGTCGGCAATCGAGGAGATGAATGCGACCATCAGGCAGAACGCCGACAACGCGCAGCAGACGGAGCGCATTGCGCTGAAGAGCGCGAACGATGCGCAGGAAAGCGGCGAAGCCGTGTCAGAAGCCACGCAGGCCATGAAGGAGATCGCTTCGAAGATATCGATCATCGAGGAAATAGCCCGCCAGACCAACCTGCTGGCGCTCAATGCGGCCATCGAGGCCGCCCGCGCGGGCGAGCACGGCAAGGGGTTTGCCGTCGTAGCCGCGGAGGTCCGGAAACTCGCCGAGCGGAGCCAGGTGGCGGCCGCCGAAATAAGCGGCCTGTCAAACTCCAGCGTCGAGGTTGCAGAACGGGCAGGGTCGATGCTGGCAAAGCTGGTTCCCGACATCCAGAAGACCGCCCAATTGGTTCAGGAAATAGCCGCCTCTTCAAAGGAGCAGGCAACGGGAGCGGGCCAGATCGACAGCTCGATCCAGCAGCTGAACAAGGTGATCCAGCAGAATGCCGGCGCTTCGGAAGAAATGGCATCTACAGCCAGTCAGCTTGCCTCCCAGGCGGAGCAGCTTCTGGAAACCGTGACATTCTTCCGTCTGGGCGCCGTCGGCGGCAGCGAGAGCCGTCAACCAGTATATCTCCGATTGCCGTCAGCAGTGCCGAAATGATGCTGAGACTGAGCGTTCTCTGCATGGATGAATTTCGATCTCAAAATTTGACAAGGAGGACGGTATGAGTATAGAGAGTGTCCTGGAAGTTGCCCAGTATCTTACCTTCAAACTTGACGATGAGATATTCGCTCTGGATATCTCGAAAGTGCGCGAGGTCCTTGATTACACGACCGTTACCAAGGTGCCGAACACGCCCGCATTCATGCGCGGCGTGATCAACGTCCGGGGCAGCGTCATCCCGGTCGTCGATGTAAAGCTGAAATTCGGCATGGCCATTACCGAAAAATCGGTGAACACCTGCATCATCATCCTGGAAGTCGTGGTCGACGGCGAGACGTTGGTCGTCGGCGCGCTTGCGGATTCCGTGGAAGAGGTGATCGACCTCGATTCGGGCCATATCGAGCCTGCGCCGAGGATCGGGACCCGCCTTCGCACCGATTTCATCAAGGGCATGGGGAAGCAGAATGAACGCTTTATCATTCTCCTTGATATGGACAAGGTCTTCTCGTCCGATGAACTGGCTCAGGTGAGAACCGACTCGCCGGCCGAGGTCTAGACAAGGCCACTTTCGATCGCGGTAAAAACACATACCGGCTTGAAAAAAAGTCTCAATTCAGGTAGAGTCTCTGACCATGACCGGGACACAAGCCGCTCCTCCTGCCTGGCGCAGGGGCCTGACCAGAAATGTCATCATCCTCGGCGCTGTGAGCCTCCTGAACGATGGCGCTTCGGAGATGATCTATCCGCTCCTGCCCGCGTTCCTGACCGCCGTGCTCGGCGCCGGGCCTGCAGCCATCGGCGTCATTGAGGGCATCGCCGAAGCCACCGCCTCCCTGCTCAAGCTCTACTCCGGCTATCTTTCCGACCGCGTCAGGAAGCGTAAAGGGTGGATCGTCGCGGGCTACTCGCTCTCGAACATCATCCGGCCTCTCATCGCCTTCTCCACATCCTGGCTGCACGTCCTCTCCCTGAGGTTCACCGACCGCGTCGGCAAGGGCCTGCGCACCTCGCCGCGCGACGCGATCATCGCCGATTCGACGCCGCAGGAATTCCGGGGCAAGGCCTACGGTTTCCACCGGGCCATGGACCACGCCGGCGCCATAGTCGGCCCGCTCGCCGCGACAGCGCTGCTGTTCCTTTTTCACGACGACCTCAAGACCATATTCCTGCTCTCCTTCATACCCGGAATGTTCGCGGTCGCCATGCTCCTCTTCGGGCTTCGGGAGCCGGAAGCAACAGGCCCGAGGCCGGCAGGGGCGACTCCTTTCAACTTCCGGTCGACCTGGGCGGAGATGTCCGGCAGTTTCCGGAAGTACCTGGGCATCATTCTCCTCTTCGCCCTGGGGAACTCTACGGACGCCTTCCTCCTCCTGCGGGCCCAAAAGCTCGGCGTGGCTGTGACGCTCCTGCCCATGATCTGGGTCGTGCTGCACATCGTCAAGATGGGATTTTCCATCCCCGGCGGCATCATTTCGGACCGCATCGGCAGAAAGAAAGTGATCGTGACGGGCTGGATCGTGTACGCCCTCGTGTATGCGGGCTTCGGCGCGGCGAACCAACAGTGGCACGCCTGGGCGCTTTTCGCAATCTACGGGATCTATTTCGGATTGACCGAGGGGGTGGAGAAGGCGCTCGTCGCGGACTTTGCACCGACTCACCTCCGCGGTTCCGCCTTCGGCCTGTACCACCTCGTCGTGGGCATAGGCGCGTTCCCGGCGTCGCTCCTGTTCGGCCTCGTCTGGCAGAAGGCAGGGGCAGCGGCCGCCTTCGGCATGGGCGCGGGACTCGCGCTCGCAGCGAGTGTTCTACTCTCTCTGCTCACGATCAAGAAACCGGAACCAGCAGACAACCACTCGTAGGTTCCTTTCCCTAAGCAGTCATCGGGCGATATTCCGGCCCTCTGATGCTGGCTGGGAAATAATGTATCAGGATCCAAGGGATCAAAGATTTGGGAGCTAAGCTTTCCGCACAGTGATATGCATGGAGGTGGGCAGCCTTCATTGCGTTGTCTCTCACTCGAATAGGTAAAGACAAAATATGCGGCAGGGATCATCACTTGCCCCCCCCTAAAGATCAGATCATTGCTTAAAGGTAATATCGCTTGAGCAACCAAAATTCACTTCAAAAGTTAGAAGCAAAACTTGAGACGCTCACCGCACTGCTCAAGAAACACGGTGTGAAACATTGGTCAACATGGCTCGGTGGAGATTTAAATCTTATAAAATCAGGAGACGCTAGAGGAATTGAACATTTGCTGTCCGCCTATGGCGGTATGGGTAGTCTCAACGATGTTTACCTCTGCCCCGAGAATGGACATATCATAATGAAAGATGAGATGAATTCCGTTAACGATAATTTTTTGGAACTGAAGTCTGATGTTTATGCCTTGGCGTCCGATATTCATCGTGAATTACAACGAAAAAGAGGACTAACAACGGGGTCCAGCGGATAAAGCACCTCTGACGCAAGCGTTGAAAAAAATTGAATGGACATGAGCGACCAACAACACAAAGATCCTCTTCACGGTGTCACGCTGGAAATGATGCTTACCCAGCTGGTGGCGCATCATGGGTGGGAAAAGATGGGGCAGATCATCGATATCCGGTGCTTTAATAATGACCCGAGCATCAAGTCCAGCCTGCAGTTCCTGAGAAGAACGCCCTGGGCGAGAACTAAGGTCGAAGCGCTGTATCTGAAGTATGCACGGAATGTCTTAAAAAAGCCGAAAAAGACGGAACGTGCTTAGGAGGCTGTTAAAAAGTATTTTAGCTGTCTTTGCGAGCGAAGCGCGGCAAACTCGGTTTTAGAAAGATGAGAACTTCGGGATTGCCGCGTCGCGAAAACAGCTCCTCGCAATGACAGCTGAGGCGGTTTTTCAACTGCCTGTTAGAAAAAGGCTTGCAAAAAAAGACCGCGGACCGTAAACTCTTCAGAGAATTAAATCGACGTATCTCCTTATTTCAACCGAAAAGAGGTAGTTCATGGCAACTTATACCGTAGCGATCACCGGCGCGAGCGGCGCGCCCTATGCCCACCGGCTGCTTCAGGTGCTGATCAAGGGAGGGCACTCTGTTTACCTTACGATCTCCGGAGACGGGCTTTCGATCCTGAAAGACGAAACGGGAATGGTGCTGAAAGGGTCGGAGACCGATATCCAGTTCGAGTTGGAGAAGCAATTCGAGGCGAAGACGGGCAAGATCACCTACTTCGACGAGGACACTATGTACGCGCCGATCGCGAGCGGATCGGTCAAGGTGGACGCGATGGTCGTGATCCCGTGTTCCATGAAGAGCCTGGCGGCGATCGCCAACGGCTACGCCACGACGCTGATCGAGCGCGCCGCCGACGTGATGATCAAGGAAAAAAGAAAGCTGATCCTCGTTCCCCGCGAGACGCCGCTCTCGGCTATCCACCTGAGGAACATGCTGACCGTGGCCGAGCTCGGCTGCCATCTCATCCCGGCCATGCCGGCCTTCTATCACCACCCCAAGCGGGTTTCGGACATGGTGGACTTCATCGTGGGCAGGGTGCTGGACAGCATGGGGATCGAGAACGACCTGTCGCCGAGATGGGGGCTTTAGGGCAAGGGTAAAAGGGAAAAGACGCTGAAATTATGGGGGTGAAGAATTGTTAGGTGAGGGATAAACTGTTCTTAAGCAATTTTTTCCTATTTTGTTCTTTTTCTACGCGTTAAACTCCGTTCCGCCGCCCTCTCCGAGGTTTTTCATCCACATGTCGAGCGTGGACTGGTCCTGTTTCGCCAGCACGTCCTCTTCCACAAAAACCGGCGCGCCGATCCGGATCGCGATCGCGATGGCGTCGCTCGGCCGTGAATCGATGTGGAATTCCTTGCTGTTCTGGAGCAGGTACAGCGAGGCATAGAACGTGTTGTCGATGAGGTCGCTGATCACCACGCGGGCGATCTCGATCTCCAGGCGGTCGAAGATGCTGACGATCAGGTCATGGGTCAGGGGCCGCGCGGCCTTCACGTTGCTCATGGCCAAGGCGATGGAATTGCCCTCCGACGCTCCGATCCAGATCGGAAGGATCTTTTTCCCCGTATCATCCTTGAGCACGACGATATAACTGCTGTTCTTGCTGTCGAACAGGATGGTATTGACGTTCATCTGTATCCACATGGCCGTCTCCGCCCTTTTTTTAACAATACCACAGCGCCGGGACCAAGTAAAGGGATTATTATATTGACTTTTTTCGCGTATAAGCTATACTTTGGCGTTTACTAATGGCACGAAAGACGCTGTTCACCCATGAAAGAAACCCTTACGGACATCCTGCTCAACGCCCTTGCGCGGGCCAAAGAGAAGGGAGAACTCAAGCTCGAAACACAGCCTGCGGTCACGCTTGAAACGCCGAGGGAGAAGAGCCACGGCGACCTCGCCACGACCCTCGCCCTGACCATGGCAAAGTCCGAGGCGAAGCCTCCCCGGAAGATCGCCGAGATCATCGTGAGCAACATCCGGGACGAGGCCGGGATCATCGACCGGACCGAGATCGCGGGCCCCGGGTTCATCAATTTCATCTTCAAGCAGGACCGGTGGAAACAGACGCTCTTTGATATCGAGGCCGAAGGCGGGCGCTACGGCCTCCGGGACATCGGCAGGGGCAAGAAGGTGCTCGTGGAATTCGTGAGCGCCAACCCGACGGGCCCGCTCCATGTGGGGCACGGAAGGGGAGCCGCGATCGGCGACGCCCTTGCGAACCTGCTCTCGGCCGTCGGGTTTGCTGTAACGCGGGAATTCTACATCAACGACGCGGGCAGGCAGGTGAAGCTCCTGGCGCTCTCGGTCTACAGCCGGTACCAGCAGGCGCTCGGCAATAACGTGCCTTTTCCCGAGGACGGGTACCATGGGACCTACATCGAAGAGATCGCCCAGGGTTTCATCAAGCTCCACGGGAAACGCTACCTGAAGGCGCCCTTTGATGACTGCACCGAGGCGTTCGCTGATTTTGGCAAGGAAACGATGCTGGCGGACATCCGGACGGATCTGGAATCCTTCGGCGTCCGGTTCGACACCTGGTTCAGCGAAGCGTCGCTCCTGAAGGACGGCTCGGTCCAGAGATCGCTGGATGAGCTGATGGAAAGCAGGAACCTCTACGACCAGGACGGTGCGCTTTGGCTCCGGTCGACCACCTTCGGCGACGACAAGGACCGGGTAGTGGTCAAGAAGGACAAGAGCTACACCTACCTTGCCACGGACATCGCCTATCACCGGAACAAGCTGGGGCGCGGTTTTACCTCGCTGGTGAACATCTGGGGCGCGGACCATCACGGTTATATCCCGCGGGTCCAGGCTGTGATCCAGGCCTTCGGCCATCCGAAAGACTCGCTCCACGTGCTGCTCGTGCAGCTTGTCGCGATCCTCCGGCACGGCCAGCCGGTGCCCATGTCGAAGCGGGCAGGCACGTTCGTCACGCTGCGCGACGTAGTCCAGGATGTGGGCGCCGATGCAGCGCGTTTCATCTTCCTGACGCGCCGGTCGGACAGCCACCTGGATTTCGATCTGGACGTTGCCAAGGAGCAGTCCCGCGAGAACCCGGTGTACTACGTTCAGTACGCCCACGCGCGGCTTGCGAGCCTGATGCGGGAGGCGGAATCCCGCGGCATCGTGGTGCCTGCGAAGGACGCGGTCACGATCGATCTCCTCGACCTCGAAGAGGAGCAGAACATCATCAAGTCTCTCGCGAAGTATCCCGAGGTCATCGAGGACGCCGCCCTGGCCTATGAGCCCCACCGGCTCACGTTCTATCTGCAGGACCTAGCCGGGCTGCTGCACAACTATTATTTCAAGCACCGTGTGATCACCGAGGACAGGGGCCGGACCGGGGCCAGGCTCTTTCTCATGAAGCAGGTCAAGACCGTCATCCAGAGTGCGCTCAGGATCCTCGGCGTGAACGCGCCGGAACGGATGTGAATTCATCAGCCGCGAACGGGCGCGATAGCCATCGAAGGATGCAACGGAAAAAGGCTCACGAGTCGCCCAAGAGGATATAGCCGGCCTTCACTCTTTTGAACATTTTGAGCATCATTGCAGATGAATTAGTCTTTCATTCGCGTTTATTCGCGTGAATTCGCCGCCCATGGCTTTCAGCTTTTCTTTGATAAAAAAAGATCCTGCCTCCTCCGCCCGGCTCGGGAAGATCGTTACTTCCCACGGCGAGATCAGTACGCCGGTCTTCATGCCGGTCGGAACGCAGGCAACGGTCAAGACGCTGTCTCCCGACGACCTCGCCGGCCTTGGCGCGGAGATCATCCTCTCGAACACGTACCACCTGTTCCTGAGGCCGGGGCATGAGCTGATACGGGAATTCGGCGGGCTCCAGAAGTTCATGGCATGGCACCGGCCGGTCCTGACGGACAGCGGCGGGTTCCAGGTCTTCAGCCTGGCGGACCTCCGGAAGATCACCGAGGAGGGGGTCACGTTCCAGTCCCACATCGACGGCGGAGCGAAGCATTTCATCACGCCCGAGTACGCCGTCGAGATCCAGGAAGCGCTCGGCGCGGACATCATCATGGCCTTCGACGAGTGCATCCCGTTCCCGGCGACGCATGATTACGCGAGAGCGTCGCTGGAGCGGACGATCCGGTGGGCGAAGCGGTGCGCCGTAGCGAAGAAGGAAACCGGCCAGGCGCTGTTCGGCATCGTCCAGGGCGGCATGTACCCCGAGCTCCGGAAGCAGTCCGCCGAAGCGCTCCTGGACATCGGGTTCGATGGCTACGCGCTGGGCGGTCTGTCGGTCGGCGAGACCAAGCCGGTGATGTATGAGATGATCGAGGCGTCGGTGCCGTCGCTGCCCGCAGACCAGCCGCGCTACCTGATGGGGGTCGGAACACCTGAGGACCTCGTGGAGGGCGTGGAGCGCGGCATCGACATGTTCGACTGTGTGATGCCGACCCGGAACGCGCGGAACGGCACGTTCTTCACCTCCTTTGGAAAGCTGGTGATCAGGAACAGCCGGTACGAGCGGGACCCGGACCCAATCGATCCGGAGTGCGGCTGCCCTACGTGCAGAAATTTCACGCGGGCGTATCTCCGGCACCTGTTCAATGCGAACGAAGTGCTGGCCCTGAGGCTGGGCACGGTCCATAATGTTTTTTTCTACCTCGACCTGATGCGGAAGGTGAGAACAAGCATCGAGCAGGGTGGGTTCCGGGAGTTCAAGAGAGAGTTTCTGTCGATGCGCGAAAGCGCCCCATCGTAGGTTAAAGTTCTGCAGTCATTCCCGTCGGTTGAATCGGGATTCCGTTTTTTGAAGCGGAGAGCATCAACCCTATCCCTGTGCGAAGCACGGGGATGATAAAAAAGAAATTCAATCCTACAGGAGGGTTTCAACATGCTAGAATCAATCGCATATGCCATGGGATCACCGGGCAGCGCGGGGCAGTCTTCGGGAGGCGGCGGAGCGTCGGGCCTGATCATGATGGTTGTCATCTTCGCCATCTTCTACTTCATCCTGATCCGCCCGCAGCAGAAGAAGATGAAGGAACACAAGAAGATGGTGGACGATCTCAAGAGGGGCGATGAGATCATCACCGGCGGAGGCATCTACGGCATCGTCGAGAACGTATCGCCCGACACCCTGACCGTGAAGATCGCCGAGGGAACGAAGGTAAAGATCACGCGCGGGTCCATCGCTCACGTGGTCCGGCCCGAGGACGAAAAGAAGGACAAGTCCTGACCTGATTTTGCCACGGGCGGATGGGGACGACGGACCCGGAAAACAGGGGAAGGAGCCGCCCTGGTCTGTCCCGAATGTATCCGCGGCCATCCGTGATGGTGCGCGGCCAATTTGATTCTGTTTTTTCAGGAGGCAATACCACAATGAAGAAGAGCATTCAATGGAGACTGGCGGTCATTGCCCTGTCGGTCCTGATCGCGCTGTTCCTGTTCCTCCCTTCGACGCCGCTCACGTCGAAGCTGCCGGAGTGGTGGCACCAGAGCGTGCCGAAGATCTCGCTCGGCCTGGACCTCAGGGGCGGAAGCCACATCGTCATGCAGGTCGAGACCGACAAGGCGATCGAATCCTCCCTGGACAATATCGCTGCCGACCTGCAGACAACTGCCGCGTCGCAGCAGATTGCCGCCACCTTTTCGAGGACCGGGCAGACGATCACGGCGAAGACCACGGAGGCGAACGCCGACAAGGTGGAGAAATTTGTCAAGGGAACCTACGCGATCCTTGACCAGAAGTCGAACGCCAAGGGCGAGCTGGTGTACGGCCTGAGGCCCTCCGAGATCAGCCGCCTGAGGGAGGCTGCGGTGCAGCAGACCCTGGAGCGGACGCGCCGCAGGGTCGACAAGTACGGTGTGGCCGAGCCCGCCATCTACAAGCAGCAGCAGGACCAGATCGCGCTCCAGCTGCCGGGCGTGAAGAACCCCCAGGAGGCGATTTCCTTCATCAAGACCGCGGGACGGCTCGAATTCAAGCTTGTTGACATTGATCCCGGAGACTTCCAGAAGGCGCAGGCCGGCACAGCGCCTGAAGGAACGGAGCTCCTCTTCGAAGAGCGGGAGGGGGAGAACGGCAAGATTTCGAAGCAGCCGGTCCTTGTGTACAGCAAGACGCTCCTGACCGGCGACCGCCTCAAGGAGGCCAAGGTCGGTATCGACCAGTACAACAAGCCGGACGTATCCATCTCGTTCGACAGCAAGGGCGCGGAACTGTTCGACCGCATCACCGCCGAGAACGTGGGCAAGCAGCTGGCGATCATCCTCGACGGCGTGGTCCACTCTGCACCCCGGATCCAGGACCGGATCAGCGGCGGGAACGCCCAGATCACGGGCAACTTCACCCATGAAGAGGCGGCGAAGCTTGCCATCGTCCTCCGGGAATCGCTGCCCGCCCCGGTCAAGATCATCCAGAACGTGACCGTCGGCCCCTCGCTGGGTCAGGATTCCATCACCATGGGCGTCCGCTCGGCGCTGATCGGCGGGCTCGTGGTCGTCATCTTCATGGTGGTCTACTACCGGATGGCCGGGATCATCGCCGACTACGCCATCATCCTGAACCTGGTCCTGCTCCTCGGGGCCATGGCGCTGCTGAACGCGACGCTGACGCTCCCCGGCATCGCGGGCATCATCCTGACCATCGGAATGGGCGTGGACTCGAATGTGCTCATGTTCGAGCGCATTCGCGAGGAGATCCGGGCCGGCAAACCGCCGCGGCCCGCCGTCGATTCGGGATACGACAAGGCGTTCCTCACGATCCTCGACTCGCACGTGACCACGCTGATCACGGCTGCGGTGCTCTTCATGTTCGGCACCGGCCCGATCAAGGGCTTCGCGGTCTCGCTCAGCCTGGGTATCATGATCAACCTCTATTCCGCGCTGGTGGGCACCAAGGTGATCTTCGATATCATCAATACCAAGTGGAAGCTGGAGAAGCTGAGCATATAATTATTCTTCACCACAGGGGGCGCGGAGAGAACAACGTGTTATCCCAATCCCGGATTTGACCCCGGTGATCTCTGTGGTAGATCGGTATTCGGAGGGAACAATGCTTCAAATCTTGCACAAGACCAACATCGATTTCATGGGATGGAAGAACGTGTCCTTTACGGTTTCCGCCATCCTGATCACGCTGGGCATCGTCGGCCTGGTCCAGATCGGCCGCGGCAAGGCGAACCTGGGCATCGATTTCGTGGGAGGCACGACGATCCAGCTCAGCTTCAAGGACGCCGTGCCGATCGACAAGGCGCGCTCCGCGCTCGAAAAGAGCGGCATGCAGGGCGCCTCCATCCAGCAGGTGGGGGAAGGCGGGAACAAGATCCTGATCAGGCTTCGCGAATCGGAAGGGACGTCGGACAAGATCCAGAACCTGTTCAAGCAGGAGTTCCCGGAGAACCCCTTTGAAGTCTACAGCATCATGGAGATCGGGCCCGTGATCGGCCAGGCGCTGCAGCAGCAGGCGCTCTGGGCAGTCGTGATCTCGATCGCGGCGATCATCGTCTATATCGCCTTCCGGTTCCAGTTCAGGTTCGGAGTGGCAGCTGCGATCGCGACGGTCCATGACGTGCTCGCGGTCCTCGGCGTGTTCTTCATCCTGCACAAGGAGATCAACCTGCTGATCATCACGGCGCTCCTGACGCTCGCCGGCTATTCGCTCACGGACACGGTGGTGGTCTTCGACCGGATCCGGGAGAACCTGAGGCGCAGCAAGCGCGATCCCCTTCCGAAGCTGGTGAATGACAGCATCAACGAAGTGCTGTCGCGCACGATCATCACCTCGCTCACGGTGGTGCTGGTGCTCATCCCGCTCGTGATCTACGGCGGCGAGGTGCTGCATGACTTTTCTCTGGCGCTCCTCATGGGCGTGGTCGTCGGGACCTATTCATCCGTGTTCGTCGCCAGCCCCATCCTGGTCGTTTGGCAGGCAAGGTCCGGCGGCAGGCTGACAACGAAATGATATCTGTAGGGAAGAGGGTAAGGAGATCGCACATGAACTTCTTACCCTCCTCCCTTCGCCGGTTCCAAAATTCGCTGTATGGATAATGATGTGAGAACCACCCTCAAGATCGCCGGCATGGATGCCACGATCCTCGAACTGTCCGACCCCTTCCAGGTATCCTGCGGCGTGAACGGCTGCGCCTCGAACTGCTGCACCGCAAGCGCGCCGGTCATTCTCAACCCCTATGAAATAGCCAGGGTATGCAGCGAGACCCGCATGAGCTACGAGGACCTGCTCGATATCGTGGACACGGACCGGGCGAAGGGCTTCCCCCTGGTGATGCTGCCGCGCAACCCTTCTTGTCATTTCTGGACCGCAACGGGCTGCCGCATTTACCGGGCAAGGCCGCTTGCCTGCCGCCTGTATCCCCTCGGCAGGGTATTCGACAACGGCAGGTCCTGTCTCGTGAGGCCGGATGTGAACGTCTGCAGAGGCGTCGGTTCCTCCCGGGGAAAGACCGTTTCCGACTACCTGAAGATGCAGGACGTGGATGACTACGTGCGCATGGCGGACGCCTGGATCGAATTCGTGTCGGAGATCGAACGGCTGCCTCTGCAGGACTCGCCGGTCACGTCCGTGGCCTTTCATCTGCTGGTCTACAGCCCCGATACGCCACCCGCGCAGGGAGCGATCGATCCCGCCCTCTCTCTCGAGGACCGGTTCCTCTTGCGTCTTACCACGGCGCGCGGAAGTCTTCCGCGGTTCCTGAAGCTGTCGTAGAGTTCAATCTCAGCCGCGGATCCCGCCATTCCCGTCAAAGGCCTATTGACAGGCACCTCGCCACCCTATATTATAAGAAAAATCCCGGCTGTAACGATTTCCGCAGGAACGTTCATGCATCCTTTCAGATATATCCTGTTGCCCCTTGTCCTGGCGTCCCTCACTGCCTGCGCCACCGGAAAAGGAGCGACTCCCCCCGATACATCCAATCCCGTTCCGCCCCGTCTCGGGCCGAAGTCAGGCGTTCCGGTCCCCCTGAGCGAAGCCGAACAGGGCCTGCGATCCGCCATCGATGCCTATAAGACGGGGAAGTACACAGCCGCCCTTCTCAACGCCCGGTCCCTGGCCGCGCAGTATCCCGGAACCGTTTGGTACAAACGCTCGCTTTTTCTCACGGAAGAGGCGCTGATCCAGCTGGACCGTCCGGAGGAGGCCGATGCGCTCATGCTGCAGATCAGGGCGGAGTACCCCGAGATGGCGGACTACGCCGTTTTCCTGCTGGCCGAATACCACTTTTCACGGCAGCGGTTCACGCGGGCGGCAGCGTTGCACCAGGTCGTCCTGGACCATTATCCCGACAGCTCCCTTGCAGCGAGCGCCGCCTGCAGGAGAGGCCTGGCCCTGCTCGAAGCGCAGGCGTACGCGGCGGCTGCCGATGCGCTCGACGAGTATCTCCGGGACAATCCGCTGTCTGAGTCCTCGCCCGATGCCGCACTCGGCCTGGGCCGCGCTCTTCTGGGAGACACGCGGCCGGAGCAGGCCGGGCGTGCATTCCGCGATGTCTGGATCAAATACCCCGGGAGCCCGGCGGAGCAGGAAGCGCTCGAGGCGCTCACGCTGCTCTCGGCCTCGGGGGTCGAGGTCGCTCCCTGGACGGGCGATGAGCTCTTTGAGCGCGCACAGAACCTGTTCCGCGCTGCCCAGTATGACAAGGCCGTGGAGGCTTACGGCAGACTGCTGGAACAGGATCCCCGGTCGCCGCACCGGCCTGAAGCGCTCTTCCGCATCGGGCTTGCTGACTTCAATGCGGGCAAAAGGGGCGAGGCCGCCGTGGTGCTTCAGAAACTCGTATCGGATTTTCCCCATAGCCAGCGCGTACCTGAGGCGCTGTACTGGATCGGCAAGTCCTACAGCAAGCTCGGCGAGCGGGATAAGGCTGTTGCCGCCTTTCAGAAAATCCTGACTTCCTACCGGGAAAGCGAATGGGCCGATGACGCACTCTTCCTGACCGGCAACATCTACCGCGAAGCCAACGACATGAAAAAGGCGGTCACGTTCTACGGACGGCTCGTGGATGAGTTCCCGGACAGCCGGTTTGCCGACAGCGCGGTATGGTGGACCGCGTGGTCATGGTACGCCTCGGGCCAGTACCGGCAGGCGGAGCAGAAGCTCCAGGATCTGGTGAACCGATATCCCCGTTCCTTCCTTGTCCATCAGGCGCGGTATTGGCAGGGACGGATCGCAGAGAAGACGGGAAACCCGGCGAAAGCCGCTGGATACTACAACCGCGTGCTCAAGCGGGGTCCGTACACGTATTACGGAGCGCTGGCAGCGGACCGGCTCGCCCGCCTCGACGGGGCGGAAATGCCTCCGAAAACCGTCATGACCGCCGATGCGACCCCCGCCTGCATGGAAGCCTGCGCGGATGACCCTCTCTTTTCTTTCGATACCGATGAGGGCCCGCCCGTCTGGACCGAGGAAGCCCGCCAGATGCTGGAAGAGGAGCCATCGTACCGCAAGACACTGGAACTGATGCACCTGGACATGAGAAGGGAGGCTGCCGCCGAACTCTGGGAGATGCAGGAGCGGCTGCCGCACCGACGGGGCACGATCATCGGCCTCAGCAAGGCGCTCTTCGAACTCGGCGACTATTACCGCTCCCTGGTCCTGGTGCTGCGGAGCTATGAACACCACCTTGATGCCGAGACCCGGAACATGCCGCCGGACCTCTGGCTTCTTGCCTATCCCCAGGCTTACTGGGACAGCATCCTTTCCTATTCCGGCAAGTACCGGCAGGACCCTTATTTCATCGCCGCCATCATCCGCGAGGAGAGCCAGTTCCATGCGGACGCGCTGTCGCCGGCAGGCGCCCTGGGCGTGATGCAGGTCATGCCTTCCACGGGCGCATGGATAGCACGGAACATCAGTCTGCGGGGCTTTGAGCGGGAGAAGCTGTTCGAAGCCGACACGGCCATCAACCTCGGGACCTGGTACATCGGCCACCTGATGAAGCGGTTCCAGGGAGATCCGCTCTTCGCGGCGGCAGCGTACAACGCCGGACCCGATGCGGTCGCGGGATGGATGCGGAGCGGCCGCGCCTGGGAGCGGGACGAGTTCGTGGAATCGATCCCCTACGCCGAGACCCGGGGATACGTGAAAAAAGTGATGCGCAACTACGCCGAGTACCGGCGCATCTATGAAAAGACGGGGAGGGGAACGCGCCCCGTCAGCGACAACGGCAGCGCGCTGGGGTCGCGGAGCACGGACGGGACAAGCGCCATGCCGTGATGGCGCGGCCGGGTCCCTTCTCCGTCCGGGGAGGCGGGACCCCGAATCTGTTATACTTTACGTGCGGACGGTCCGTCGACGGCCGCCCGTTCGTTCAAGGAGCACGGTTGAAGGATCTGGAAGCGGGATTTGCCGAGGTTGAACAACGTGTCAAGGCCCTCCTGCGGGACAACGCGGGCCTGAGAGAACGCGTCGCCAGACTGGAACGGGAGCTCTCTCAGGCACGGGCGGAATCTGAGGACATCCAGGACGTCCGCGGGAAACGGATCCATATCCGGGAGAGGATCGAGAAGGTCCTCCGGGCCCTTGAGGCCATCGATGGAAAAGACCAGTGATGCTTCAGACGGCACCGGTGCCATGCTGAAAAGCGAACCCTTCTATAAACAGCTTCTGGACAGCTTGTATGACGGCGTCTACTTCGTGGACCGCGACCGGCGGATCACGTACTGGAACAAGGGGGCCGAGCGGATCTCCGGCTACCGCGCGGACGAGGTGATCGGCAAACACTGTTCGGACAACGTCCTGATGCATTCCGACATGCAGGGCAATATCCTGTGCCTGTCCATGTGCCCGCTGGCGGCAACGATCGTGGACGGGAGGGAGCGGACCAACGACGTGTTCCTTCGCCACAAGGACGGTCACCGCGTTCCGATCACGGTGCGGGTCACGCCCATGCTCGATGAGCAGGGGGCGATCTCCGGGGGCGTCGAGATATTCACGGACAACACGCCGGCCGCCGTCGCTTTCGAGCGGCTTGCCGAACTTGAGCGCCTGGCGTACCTCGATTCCCTGACCGGCCTTGCCAACCGCCGGTACGCGGAGATCACGCTGCGCTCCCGCATCGAGGAGCTGGAACGGTACGGCTGGCTGTTCGGGGTCATCTTCATCGACATCGACAACTTCAAGGCGGTCAATGACGGGTACGGCCACGTGTTCGGCGACGAGGTGCTGAAAATGGTCGCGAAGACGCTGAAGAACAGCGTGCGTCCCTTCGACGTGGTCAGCCGGTGGGGCGGGGAAGAATACGTGGTCATCATCGCGAACGTGGAAGGGCAGGAGCTGCTCGCAACGGCAAACCGCTGTCGCGCGCTCGTCGAGCAATCTTCCCTGCCGGGCGACCGTTCCCTGCACATCACGATCTCGGTGGGCGCCACACTTGCGCGGACGGACGACACGGTGGAAACCGTCGTCAAGCGGGCCGACAGCCTCATGTACGGGAGCAAGCAGGCGGGCCGCAACTGCGTGACCACGGACGGGGCCGGGACGCACATTTCTGATGGACATCATTACCGCGCAAAAACTGATTAAAGACTACGACGGACTGCGGGCCGTGGCGGGCATCGACTTCTCGATCCGCAAGGGGGAGTGCTTCGGCTTCCTCGGTCCGAACGGAGCCGGCAAGACCACGGTGATGCGCATCATCTCCTGCTTCATGCCGCCCACGCAGGGAAGCGTATCCGTGTCCGGGATGGACGTGGTCCGGCAGCCGAGCGAGATCAAGGCGGGCATCGGCATCATGCCCCAGGACAACAACCTGGACCCGGACCTGAACGTCATGGAGAACCTGCTGGTCTACGCCCGATATTTCGACATCCGGAAGAAGGACGCCATCCGCCTCGCGCGCTCGCTCCTGGAGTTCGTGGAACTCCAGGATAAGGCGCTCGTCAGGATCGACCAGCTTTCAGGAGGAATGAAGCACCGTCTTCTGCTCGCGAGGGCGCTCGTGAACAATCCGGACATCCTGATCCTCGACGAGCCGACGACCGGCCTGGACCCGCACAGCAGGCGGGCAGTATGGGACAAGCTGAACCACCTCAAGTCGCAGAACACGACTCTCCTGCTGACGACGCACTACATGGAAGAGGCCGAGCGGCTCTGCGACCGGGTCGCCATCATGGATTCGGGCAGGATCGTGGCGATCGACGCGCCGGCGAACCTCACCGCGGAGCACGGCGGCAACCTCGAGAGCGTCTACCTCAAGCTGACGGGGAGGAGCCTTGCGGATTAAGCGCGTGCTCAGGGTCTGGCAGCGGCACTGGACCGTGTACACCAAGCTGTACAAGACCAGCTTCGCCCTCAACTTCGCTGAGCCGGCGCTCTATCTGGTTGCCATGGGCTTCGGGCTTGGCGCCTTCGTGCAGGACATCCACGGCGTACCCTATATCAAGTTCATCGCGCCGGGCATCATCGCCTCGTCATCCATGTTCGCCGCCGTCTACGAATGCACCTATGGCACCTATATCCGCATGACCTTCCAGAAGACCTTCGACGCGATCCTGGCCACTCCCGTGAACCTCGACGATCTCGTCGCGGGCGAGCTCGTCTGGGGCGCGACCAAGAGCGTCATTTTCGGCATCACGATCACGATCGTGGTAGCGCTCTTCCGCCTGGTCGATTCGCCCCTCATCGTGCTGGCGATCCCTTTCATCTTTCTCTGCGGCCTGATCTTCGCGCAGCTGTCCGTCATGTTCGTTGCGCTGGTGCCCGGGATCGACTCGTTCAGCTATTTCTACACGCTCTTCATGACGCCGCTCTTCCTGTTCTCGGGCATCTTCTTCCCCCTCGACGCCATGCCGCACGCAGTCTCCCGCCTCGCGTTCTTCACGCCGCTCTACCACCTGGTGAATATCTGCCGGGCCTTTACGGCAGGGAACGTCAGCGGCGCGCTGGGGAGCATGGCCTGGATCATCGTGGTCGTCGCGGCGCTCGCGCCGTTCCCCTTCAGGCTCATGAAGAGAAGGATCATTGTCTGACGTAAGCAATGCCTCGACCCCGGGATTCTCCGAGCGCGTGCGATCCATCCTCGGAGGCCCGCTCCTGGGCCGGGCGATCGACACCCTGCAGGTGAACCTCGGGTACCGCTACAACATGGCATGCGCGCACTGGCACGTGTCCGCGGGGCCGGGCCGGCAAACGGGATTCATGACAATCAATGCCCACGGCGGATGGATTGACATGCAGCCTCTGGACGATCATAATCGCAGACTCCTCGACAACGTTCGTCCCGGGGGATGGAAGAACCCCGACCCGGCGTCGTGCTATAACCTCGTGGTGATCGGCGCCGGCACGGCAGGACTGGTCACTGCCGCAGGAGCCGCGGGGCTGGGGGCAAAGGTCGCCCTGGTCGAGCGGGGCCTGTTCGGCGGCGACTGCCTGAATACCGGCTGCGTGCCTTCGAAAGGCCTTCTTCGTGCGGCCCGCGCTGCCCATGATGCCAGGACCGCCGGAGAATTCGGAGTGGCCTGCGAAAGGGCATCCCCCGACTTCGGCGCTGCCATGGCGCGGATGCGCGGGCTCCGGGTGGGGATCAGCGTCCATGATTCCGTGGCGCGATTCACCAAAGAGCTCGGGGTGGACGTCTTTCTCGGAGAAGGATCGTTTACCGCACCCGGCATCCTGGAAGTGGACGGCAAGCGGCTGCGCTTCAGGAAGGCTGCGATCTGCACGGGGTCCCGACCTGCGGTTCCCGACGCTCCCGGTTTCCGCGAAGCCGGGTTTCTCACGAACGAGACGATATTTGAGCTCACCGCGCTGCCCCCCAGGATCGCGGTACTCGGCGGCGGACCGATCGGCTGCGAGATGGCCCAGGCCTTTGCCAGGATGGGAAGCAGGGTCGACCTGCTCGTGCGGGGAGGACAGGTCCTTCCCCGGGAAGATGCCGATGCCGCCGCGATCATCCAGCGCTCGCTCGAGCGTGACGGCGTGACGGTCCGTCTGAATACCGGCGTCAGGAGCGTTGCCGGCACGGGAGGGGAGAAGGTCGTCGCTCTTGCATCGAACGGAGCAACAAGCGGGCTGGCCGTCGATCAGATCCTCGCGGCTGTCGGCAGGCTGCCGAACGTCGACGGCCTCGGACTCGAAAAAGCGGGAGTGGCCTTTGACCGGCGCCGGGGCGTGGTCGTGGACGACCGGCTCCGCACGTCGAACCGGAACGTGTATGCGGCAGGGGACGTCTGTTCGGCTTACCAATTCACGCATGCCGCCGACGCCATGGCGCGCATCGTGATCGCGAACTCATTGTTCAGGGCCCGTCAGAAGGCCGCCGATCTCATCATCCCCTGGTGTACGTACACGGACCCCGAGATCGCCCACGTCGGGATGTTCGAACACGAGGCGAGTGAGAAGGGCATCGACGTCCTCACGCTGACCGTTCCTCTTGCCGACGTGGACAGGGCTGTTCTGGACGGAGAAACAGAGGGGTTTGCGCGGGTGCACCTGAAAAAAGGGAGCGACCGGATCCTCGGCGCAACCGTCGTGGCCCGCCATGCCGGCGACCTGATCAGCGAACTCACGCTCGCCATGACCGCGCGGACCGGCCTGTCAGCCATCGGGAAGACCATTCATCCCTATCCCACGCAGGGCGAGGTCATCAGAAAGCTCGCGGACCGGTTCAATCGAATGCGCCTCACGCCAAGGATCGCCGGACTGTTCAGGGCATGGTTCCGGTGGCAAAGGAAATGAGCAGACCCCTGGTTGAATAAAAGCTTCCTGCCGTTCATAGGGCCCGGCGGTCCCAAAGGACCCGAACCTGTCTCCTGCTCATGCCTGTGCGCGGGAAAACCTCTCCTGCACCGGTGCAGGTGAACCGGTCCCCCGTTCTGCTCTCAGCCCGCTGTCAAAATCCCGCCTCGCGTCACCGTCTCCTGATATAATATGGTCATGGAGATAAAGGATACCTACGAAGTCATCATCATCGGAGGCGGGGCCGCGGGGCTCGTGGCCGGCCTCTACTGCCAGCGCGCGGCGTTGAAAACGGTCCTCTTCGAGAAGGGACTGATCGGCGGCGTGATCGCCATATCAAAAGACGTCGAGAACTATCCCGGCGTCCAAGGCATCACCGGGTTTGACCTCGCGGAGAAGTTGGTGAACCATGCCGTATCTTTCGGCCTGCCGATCGTCCGCGAAGAGGTCGCATCGGTTACGCCCGGGCCCGAGTTCCACACGGTCCGGCTCGCGAACGGGGACACCTATCGGACCACGGCGCTGATCCTCGCCTCGGGAGGCTCGGCGCGCAAACTCGGCATTCCCGGGGAGGAGGAGTATCTCGGACGCGGCGTGTCCTACTGCGCAACCTGTGACGGGTTCTTCTTTCGCGACAAGACCGTCGTCGTTGTGGGCGGGGGCGATACCGCTGTCGAGGAAGCCCTCTATCTCTCGCGGCTTGCGCGCACGGTCCAACTCATCCATCGCAGGCATGAACTGCGGGCAAACCGGGCCTTCCAGTCCAGGCTGTTCTCGGAGCGGAACATCAGCGTGATCTGGGATACGGTCCTTACGGGGATCAGGGGGAACGGGAGCGCGGTCGACGCCGTAGTGCTCGAAAAAACGGGGAACGGAGAACGACGGGTGCTCCCGACGGACGGCGTCTTCATCCTCATCGGGTACACGCCTAATAACGTTTTGATCCCCCCGGAAGTCCGGATGTCCGAGCTGGGGTTCGTGATGACCGATGAAGCGTGCGCGACCACCGTTCCGGGCATCTATGCCGTCGGCGACCTGCGCCAGAAATTTGCGAACCAGATCGTGATCGCCGCAGGAGACGGCGCCATCGGCGCGCTGGCGGCGTCGCGCTATGTGGAGTCGAAGAAGCCGCTCATGCGGTGATCCCGCGGACAGGGCCGCTGCCGCCCGAGGGGTGATGCTCAATTCCCGGTCAAGCCTGCCTCAAGATTTCTCGCTCAGCACCTTGTACACCGCCGAAAAATCGAGCCCGCCCAGCCCGCGTCTCACCGCGAGCGCGTAGAGCTCCTTGGCCGCCTGTGCCGCGGGAATGGCAACGCCCGCCTCATAGGCGGTCTCCGCCACGAGCTGCATATCCTTGTGCATCCAGCGCAAGGGAAACTCGGTATCATAGCTCCCGGATTCTATCTTGCTCCGCTTCAGGGCGAGGAAGGGAGCTGCAACAGGCGAGCTCAGGAGCGCGTTCAGCATCATGTCCTGCGGGATGCCGAGCTCCTCGCCGAGAACAACGGATTCCGAGAATGCGACCATGGCCTGGGAGAGCATCAGGTTATTCACCATCTTCATGGACGTTCCCATTCCGACCCGGCCCAGGTGATGCGCGGTCTTGCCCATGGCCCCGAACAGGGGCCCCGCCTCATCAACATCGGCCTTCTCCCCTCCGGCAAAGAAGATGAGCTGGGCCTGCTCGGCCGGCCCCTTGGAACCGGCCACGGGCGCGTCGACGAACCTGATCCCGCGCCTTTTCGCTTCTTCGGCCATGGTCCGCGAAAAGGACGGGTTCACTGAGCTGCAGTCGATCCAGAGCGAGCCGGGTGCGAGGCTTTGCAAAAAGGCATCCTTGCCGCCCACAGCGGTTTGAGCGACCGCGTCCGGCGTGGAAAGCATGGTGATAAGGACCTTCACCTGCTTCGCAACAGCGGCAGGCGTCGGCGACCAGAGCGCCCCGGCAGCGACGAGTGCATCGGCCTTTTCCCGGCTCCGGTTGTAGACAACAAGCTCGTGGCCTTTTTTCTGAAGATTGGCAGCCATCCTGCTGCCCATGATGCCCAAACCGATGAATCCGACCTTCATGACGGCCTCCTCATTCATTGGATTGTCTTCCCCTGACGCCTCTTGTACTGTATCGCGGCTTGCATCCAATCGTTCCCGCGGGGCTTCCCCGCCGCGGTCTCTCTGCGTCCTCTGCGGTCAACAGGCCGGTCAGATTGCATCCCCCTGCGCAGCAGCACTCTTATGTTAAGATAACCTTACTCTGTGTTCCCCCTGTTGTCAATATGGTCACAACGGGGGCATTCTTCGAATTATTTCACTCTGATGAGTCGACACCCCTGTGGCCGGATTCGTCGAGTATCCTCGCGTTTCAGAATGGCGGGAATCGCCGCAAAGCGCAGCTCTCCCCGGGCTGTCTTGACAATCATTCGGTGATGAGCAACAATAATATCATGAGAAAAGGAACTATTCTGTTATTATTCCTGCCTTCGCTGATACTTATATCCTGCGCACCGGTCCTGAACAGGACCTATATGAAGGAAGGATCTTTGAAGGTGTCTTTCAACGCGTTGCGGGAGTATCCTGACCAGTATAAGGGGAAACTGTATATCCTGGGCGGTGTTATCGTCCAGCCGAATCTGACCGAGGCGGGATCGGAGTTGGAAGCGATGCACGTCCCAATAGACCGGTACGGCTATTTCGAAGAACAGGGTGAGTCCGAGGGAAGATATCTCGCGGTCCTGCCCAAGACCGAACGAATGCTCGATCCCCTGGTGTTCGGCAAGGGGCGGAGGGTCACGCTTGCAGGCGAGTTCATAGGGCTGCGGAAGGGCAGGATAGACGAGATGGACTATGTCTATCCGGAATTCCGCATCGTGCAGATCTATCTCTGGCCTCAGGAACCCGGGTATTACTACCCGGCATACTATTATGATCCGTGGTTCTACCCCTATCCGTTCTACTTCTGGGACCCCTGGTGGCGGTATCCTCACTACTACGGCCATTATTACGATCGCGGCGGTCCTCCTCCGTCCTATTGGCGCCTGCACCCGCCAACGCAGCAGCTTCCCGCGGAGCCCCGGCGCTTTGAAGGTACGACGGAGCGCGTTCCCGAGTCCGGGCCGGCGCGCGAACGGCGATGACGAGCACGTTGAGACAACGGAAGGAGACACCTCTCATGATGAAACACTGGTCCATCGCGCTGTTCCTGCTCCTGCTCCTCCTGGTGACGGGGTCCCCGGCCCGCCAGGACAGGGTGTTGCGCGTACGGGACAACAGGATCGTCAGCTTTGGACAGATGATCGGGGATCTGAAGAAAGTTTCCGTCGTGTTCGTCGGGGAGCTCCATGATGCACCCGAGGACCATGATGCGCAGCTCGCCATCATCAGGGCTTTCCATGAAGTCGACTTGCCCATGGCAATCGGGCTCGAAATGTTCCGGGCCGACAGCCGGGGCGTTCTCGACTCCTGGGTGAGCGGCAGTTTGTCTCTCCAGAAGTTCCTGCCCGAATACTATGACAACTGGGGCATGCCCTGGCCTCTCTACCGGGACATCTTCCTCTACGCGCGCGAACACGAGCTTCCCCTTCTGGGTCTCAACATTTCCTCAGACCTTTCACGGAAGGTTGCCAAACATGGCTTTGCGTCGCTGACGACAGAAGAAAAACGCGAACTTCCCCCGGGCATCAGTTGCAGCGTTGACCCGAAATACCGGGAGTTCATCAAGCGGGCCTATTCCGACCATGTACAACATCACGGAGAGGACTTCGAGAATTTTTGCGAAGCGCAGATGATCTGGGACAAGTCAATGGCCTGGCACCTGCTGGGCTATCTGAGGCAGAACCCCGGCCGGAGCGTCGTCGTACTGGCGGGCATCGGACACGCCTGGAAGCGGGGCATTCCCGAGCAAATGACCGATGCCGGCGCGAAACTGAACTATCGCGTCGTGCTCCCGTATATTCCCGGTCAGGTTGACCGGCACACCATCACGGCGGGCGATGCCGATTACCTGGTCCTTACGGATTGATGCAGCCCCTTGGGCCGCGGGGCACGATTGCGGCCCTCTTCACGCTTTTCTTTTCCCCTTTGTCATGCTACAGTACGACCATGAGAGGCACATTCCCCGCTGTCCTCGCCATCGTCGCGCTGTTGTCCATGCCCGGAGCCGCTTTCGCTTTCGTATTCGAAGGCCCATTCCAGGTGAAGAATCAGTTCCCGGTCTTTCTCTCCCTTAACCAGCCCTACCTCGAAAAGGCCGCTACGGAAAATTCTCTTTCGGTCAGCCTGTCCCATTCCAGCGTCTTCGTGATGGAAGATTCCGCGAACTGGAACGCCCATCTCGACCTCGAATGGACGGAACTGAACATCCGCTATAAGCAAGACCTTCCCGGCCTCTTCGAGATCGGCGTTGATGTCCCGGTGGAGCGCGCGACAGCGGGATTCATGGACCGGCCCCTGGCGTGGTACCACCGCGCCTTTCACTTCGGCGACTACGGAAGGAGCTCCCGGCCGCGGAACGATTTTCTCTATGACATCAGGAAGGACGGAGTGCCGCTCATCGAAGGGGACAACGACCGGACGGCGTTCGGCGATGTTCGCGTGACGGCCAAGAGGAAGATCGTCGAAGGTCCGGTCGCCTTGAGCGCCCTGGCCGACGTCGAGCTCCCGACCGGCAATGCGCGCGTGGGGTACGGGAACGGCAGCACCGATGTGGGCATCGCGCTTCTCCTGGACGCGGATCTGAGCGATGACCTGCGCCTCTTCGCCAATGCCGGAGCCGTCAGGCCCGGAGAGCTCAAGGCCCTGCAGACCGTGAACCTGCGGGATTTTTTTTATGGAGGCGCGGCCCTCGAATATCGCATCTTCCAGTACGTGAGCCTGCTTGGCCAGCTCATGGTCCAGACCTCCCCGTACCCGGAAACAGACATCCGGCAGATCGACAACACGGGCATGCTCCTGGTCGTGGGCGGCCGCTATTACGCGCGCTCCGGCAGCTACGAGCTGTCCCTCACGGAAGATCCGAACACGAGCGGTGCTCCCGACTTCATCCTGAACCTGACCTATCGAATGAGATTTTAGCGCACCGGTCGGGGGAGCCAAGCGGAATGCGAACCAAAACAACTGCGTCATTATTGAAATGACATAAGGACGAAACCATGAATACAGAATTTGACCTATCCTTAGCCTTTCAGCAACTTAAAGGTATTTCCGTCACATTATCGTTGGCAATCTTTGCAGCTTTTATTTTATGGATCTTTTCATTGATCGATTTGCTCAGGAGCGAATTTATATGAGATATTAATAAACTCGTTTGGTTCTTTACCATTACAATACCTGTGCTCGGGCCTTTACTTTATATTTTCATCGGAGATGATCAAAAAATAGAAATTGATAGAGCCAATTCATCTTTCACTCTGAGCTATAAATCCCCAATCACTAGAACCTATCGCAAAATTAAAATTCGCCTGAAAGATGCGACACTGGCTAACACTGGGATAGGGCCGAATTAAAAAGGTAAAATGATTCCTTATTTAAGATATTTCTTTCTTACAACCTTCTTACTTCATTGAACCTTTTTAATTCTCTCTTTTTTCGGTATCTTTAACCTTTTTATCAATGCGATGTCTAAAATTTAACAGAGGGAATCTATGAAGCGATTTCCGGGGTGGCTGGAGGAAAGTAGTTCCAACTCCGCCGCCAAGCGGGGGCAAGGAATGATGAACATGAAAGTGCGGTATCGACATATACTTATCCTCCTTCTGGTCGTTGCGACTGGCTGCGCCACCGTACCGGCTGGGCCCTCAGTAGCAGCGACGCCGGGGCCAGGGAAACCCTTTGACCTGTTCCAGCAGGAGGAGGTGACGTGCCGGCAATATGCACAGCAGCAGATAGGCGCTTCTCCTCAAGATACGATCAATAAGAGCACAGCCGCAGGCGCTGCGATCGGCGGTGCCGTGGGGGCAGGCTTAGGAGCCTTGTCCTACAGCGGATCGTTTCTGGTCTTTAGCGCCATAACTGGCGCGCTCATTGGAGCAGCCGCAGGTTCAAGCCAGGGCCAGTATTACGGTTATCAGGCGCAGCGTCGCTACGACATTGCCTACCAACAGTGTATGTACGCCAACGGCAACATGGTTCCGGCAGTGAGACGGTATTACCGGGGGACGCCTCCTCCACCTCCACCTTCACCTGACCTCAGTCCCTCGGCACCCCGTGAATCTCCGAGCGGGCCACCTCCACCTCCCTAGTACGGGCTCAAGGACAGAGAGCGATTTTTTTGTTACAGCTGCAATGGCTTCTGGGAAAACCAGAGGCCTTTTTTGTTGACACTCTATTGAGGAAGCGTAAACAACTTCCTGTATTCGTGGAGTTTCTGTAGTGTAATTTCCAAGTTGTATTCTTCGGCATTTACCCTTAATATATCCTGTCGCTGACATACCCTCTTCGCTCAATACAGTAACTGACAAAAATGAAATGTCGGCTGCAGACGGGATGAACCATGACCGAAAATCGTAAATACCATTCTTCCAACGAAGACATTACTGCGCAGAAGCAAGAGGAAACGCGAGATAAAACAATTCTTCGCATGGCGATGGATGGTTTTTATCTTGTTGATACGGAAGGGCGAATTTTAGAAACGAATGATTCTTATTGCTCAATGATAGGTTATAGCAACGAGGAACTGCTTAAGATGAGTGTAAAAGATGTTGAAGTGCTGGATACGCAAGAAGTCATCGAAAGGCGCCTTCAGCAAATTATAGAGACCGGCTCTGTCCGCTTCGAGACCAAGCATAGGCGCAAAGATGGAAGAATTATTGATATTGAAGCCAGTGTTAATTATTTATTAGAGAAACAGCCAAAGTTTTTTTGTTTTATGCGCAACATCACCGATCGCAAGCGGGCTGAGGAAAAGCTTCTTTATTTCCAAATGGCTGTGGGTAGCGCCACAGATGCAATTGGCATGTCTACTCCTGCTGGAAGGCATTATTATCAAAATGAGGCTTATACTAAGTTATTCGGATTATCTGTTAGTGAAGTAGATGGTGTTTCAGGGCCGCCTGCAACTGTATATGCCGATGAAAAAGTAGGACGAAAGGTGTTCGACATTATTATGAATGGAGGTTCATTTATAGGCGAAGTAAAAATGTTGGATAAAGATAGAAAAGAAAGGGATATTTATCTTCGGGCGTATTCTATTAAAAATAAAGAAAACAAAGTTGTCGGCCTTGTTGGTGTGCACAATGACGTCACCGAGCAACGGCTGGCTGAGCAAAAGCTCAGGAAGAGCGAAAGTCGCTTACGCGAGTCCCAGCTGGTAGCAAAACTGGGGAGCTGGGACCTAGACCTTGTTTCCCAGACGCTTGAATGGTCGGACGAAACGTACATGCTCTTCGATAAGTCCCCTGAAAATTATGCGCCTTCCGTCGATGAATTCGTCCGCATGATCCATCCTGATGACCGTTCAACCATGGAGTCAAATTTTTACAGAGCGCTTGAGAGCGACACAACTCCATACCATGTAGCAATCCGGATCGTCAATGATTCAGGCCGCGAGTGGATGATGGAAGCATTCGGCGTTGTCAGACGTGATTCATCCGGCAAGGCCATCAGGATATTCGGAACAGCCCAGGACATCACGGAACGTAAACAGGCCGAAGATAAAATCCAGCAGAGCGAGAAATTTATCCGGAACATCCTTGACACCGTTGACGAGGGATTCATTGTTATTGACCGTGATTACCGCATCCTGACCGCCAATAAGGCGTACTGCAGTCAGACGGGGTGCCACGAGGAGAAGGTCATCGGGCAGCACTGCTATGAGGTCTCGCACAAGACCGACCGACCCTGTTACGAAGAGGGTGAGGAATGCGCAACTCGCAAGGTATTTGAGACGGGGAAACCCTACGCAGCACTCCACCGTCATAAAGACGCTGACGGAAACCTTCTCTACGTAGAGACCAAAGCTTTCCCCATCAAAGATGCATCCGGCTCTGTGACCTCTGTCATCGAAACGATCAATAATATCACGGAAAAACGCCTGCTTGAGGAAGAACGGCTCAAGACGCAGAAATTAGAATCCATCGGCGCGCTTGCCGGCGGCATTGCCCATGACTTCAACAATCTCCTGCAGGGTGTCTTTGGCTATATGTCCATGGCGAGACTCACCTTCGATCAGAAGGAGAAATCGCTCGCCATGCTGGAACAGGCGGAAAAGGCCCTGCACCAGTCCGTAAATCTGACCTCGCAGCTTTTGACCTTTGCGAAGGGCGGCCAGCCGGTGATCAAACCCACGAATGTTCGACCGTTGATAGAGAATGCCGCCAAGTTCGCCCTGAGCGGGTCACGTTCCGATTACCGAATCGTTGCTGAAGACGCTCTCTGGCAAGTGGCGGCCGACGAAGGCCAACTCGCCCAGGTGATCCAGAATATTGTCCTGAACGCCGATCAGGCCATGCCGGAGGGCGGTCTGGTCACTATCGGGATGAAGAATGTGCAGGTGCACGGCCAGACTCCTGCCCTAGCCCTTCCGAAAGGCCGATACGTGGTTATCGTCATCACGGACAATGGCGTCGGCATTCCCGCAGAGCACTATACGAAGATTTTTGACCCCTATTTTACGACAAAGCAAAAGGGCAGCGGTCTGGGACTCGCGACCTCCTATTCGATTATCAGAAACCATGGCGGCATGATCAAGGTGAACTCCAAGGTCGGCAAAGGCAGCACCTTTTATATTTACCTTCCCGCTTCAGATACACAGGAGCAAGTTGAGTCCCTGCAACCAGCGGCTGTTACAACACCGCGGCGTGCCGCCAGAATATTGGTCATGGATGATGAAGAAGTCATTAGGAATCTGAGCACCGAGTTACTCGTTGCGCTAGGACATACTGTGGAAGTCGTAGAACAGGGGCTGGAGGCGCTGGAAAAGTATCAGAATGCAATGACCGCAGGAAGGCCCTTTGACATCGTCATCCTCGATCTGACTGTTCGGGGCGGCATGGGGGGATTAGAAACGATACAAAAGCTGCTCCAGATTGATCCAGCTGTGAAGGCAATAGTGTCGAGCGGCTACTCGGATGACGCTGCTCTGTCGAACTACCGTAAGCAGGGATTCCAGGCCTTCCTCAAAAAACCCTACGACGTAGAAGGGCTACAAAGGACGTTGGATTCATTGCTCGCATAATACACTCAGTATTTTTGGCCCTTGCCGTAATATTGAAAGTACACAATTGTAGGTGAAGTCACAATAATGATAAGTTAATCCACTCTTTCCATTGCCCTGCTTTATCATCTACGGGGCGGCAACATCAGCCTGTTCGCGCATTTGTTCACATGATTCCATGCAGGCCCCGACTTGGACCAGGGATGGATCATGCGGAACTTACTCGTAGACATCCAATTGAAATATTTATTTCTATGAACTGTTTCGACCGTCAAAGTGATGGCCGGCAAGAGAAAGACATGCAACGACCCATCTCAAGCAACCGCATCGGGCGACTAGCCGCTTGCCTTCTTGCCGCCCTTCTGTGTTCTGCCGCCTTTTTTGCACCGGACGCATGGGCCGGGCCGCCCTTTGTAACGGATGACCCCGAGACCGTGGGACGAAGCCGAGGTGTTTTCTCTTGCTTTCAGAGAGGGTTCGTGTTATAGAACCAAATAAGAAATGTGTGATCTCAAGGCGTATCTCAAGAAGAACGATAAAGAGGAACTGCTGCTCGAGGCGGTGAACCAGGTCAAGAGCGAGGGCGGGGTGGTCATCCTGCGCAATCTCTTCGGCGAGGAGAAGCGGGTCACCGGCGTTGTCCGCGAGGTCTCGCTCGTCAAGAGCCGCCTTATCGTGGAGCAGGCATGAACATGCACATGAACCTTTTCACCGCATCGTCCCTTGTTTTCCTGATCAACCTTCCTTTCGGCTACTGGCGCGCAAATGAAACGAAGTTTTCTTCCGGCTGGTTCCTGTCGGTCCATCTGCCCGTCCCGTTCGTCATCGCGGTCCGTCTGTTGTCCGGCCTCGGATGGCAGTTCGCGACCTTCCCTGCGATGGTGGGTGCTTTTTTTCTGGGTCAGCTTGCCGGCGGAGGTGTTCTCCGCCTGCGCAGGAACCGCTCGGCGGTCCGGCTCAGTTCCTGCCTTGTCTGGGATGTGGTCGGAACCGTGAGGGACAGCCTGGGCCGCTTTCTGAGACCGTAATCTACCAAGCTCCGGACCGTGGATATCAACTCCGTGGTTACGTGATGGCCGACAGAGGGCAGATCGAGCAGGTCCTCATGTATCTTGCCATGAACGCCCGGGACTCCATGCAGGAAGGCGGCTCGCATCCAACCGGCCTGTACTGCAGCGTACCGGGGATTGCTTCCTGAACAACACAGAGGGGGAGGGGAGATGAAAGGGAGAGTTCTTGCCATACTTGCAGCGGGTCTGTTCTGCGCGGCGACGGCATGGGGCAAAGTGGGCGGAGGGGATATCACCTTTTCGATGACCGGTGCCGCCGACGTCACCTATAGCCACGAGTTCCATGTCATGAAAGCGGGCCTGAAATGCACGGACTGCCACTACAAGGTCTTCGACACCCATGTAGCGAGAAAAAAGATGACCATGGCTGACATGGAGAAGGGCTTGTACTGCGGCGCGTGTCACGACGGACAGCGTGCCTTCAACGTGAAGGGCAACTGCGACAAGTGCCATAAGTAGCGCGGAGAGCAGTTCCCTCCCGACTTCAGCATCGCAAATCCACAGCACGAGCGGCGAGTTCCCGTCAATTGCCGCGGCTGACATCATTCTCTAGCGCGACCTTTCGTGTTCGCGTCTTCATTCCTCTTCCTGCGTAGAACGTTGCGATTTTTCCCACGAGCCATGTGTTGTCCGGGAGACCGCCGGTATCCCTGCAGAGCACTTGGGACAAGAAGTCTGATAATACAAAAGGTTGGCAATAGACTGTACTGCCGCAATTGAAATCTCCCTTCGGCCTCCGCCTTCATTGCAAGACCTGCCGCTACGCCGTCTGTTCTTTCGGAAAATAAACGCCGGCTTCTTGCTCCGCCGGCGCGGGACCGGCTTGACAACCTCCGTTTGAGTGATACAATTTCTCCATCCAATCTTTTTCTGAGCGCTCACCCGTATCAATGCTATCTCTTGAAACAATGTGCTTCGCGGACTGATCCTTCCGGGGTCGCCGCGTCACCATGCTTCTCTGATACTGTTAAAAATTAATTTATGAAAACCGAATCAATTTTACCGCAGAGGACGCAGAGAAAATAAAGTTCTTAAATAAAAGCAAAGCAGCATAAGAGATATAGCTATAAGGCTTTTTAAAAGCTTTTAGATCGTAGCAAGATCTTATCCAGAGAATTTAGGACAACAGACATGAAATTCATGAGGTCGCAGAGGGTGGGGTGTTTTAAAGATCGCATAATTTATTGTAATACGAGATTTTCTCCGCGAACTCTGTGGTGAAGGATTTTAACACAAAGGCTTCTCTTTCCAGGAGGTGTTCACATGATCAATCTCGAAATCAACGGCAAATCGTATCAGGTTGACGTAGCGCCGGACGTACCGCTGCTCTGGGTCATCCGGGAGCGGCTCAAACTGACCGGCACCAAGTACGGATGCGGCATCGGCATGTGCGGCTCCTGCACCGTACACCTCGACGGCAAGGCTGAGCGTTCCTGCCAGACACCGGTCGGATCGGTCGGGGGCAGGAAAATCACGACCATCGAAGGCCTGCCCGAGGACCATCCGGTGAAACAGGCCTGGATCAAGGAGCAGGTCCCGCAGTGCGGGTACTGCCAGACCGGCCAGATCATGCAGGCGGCCTCGCTCCTGAAAGAAGACCCCCATCCCTCGGAGGCGAAGATCATCGATGCCATGAACGGCAACCTCTGCCGCTGCGGCACCTACCAGAAGATCAAGAGCGCTATCCGCGTGGCATCTGCAGGAGGTAAAAAATGAAGATCGACCTGACACGAAGACAGTTTCTGAAGATGACCGGCACGGGCCTCGCGATCGCCGTCGCGTCGACTGCCACGGGGTACCGCCTGCTCTCCGCCGCGGAACTCGAGAAGGCGGGGCAGGCATTTCATCCGAATGTATGGCTGGAAGTCCGTCCGGACAATGCCGTCGTTGTCACCGTGAACAAGTCCGAGATGGGACAGGGCGTGTACACCTCGCTCACGATGATCGTTGCCGACGAGCTCGATGCGGACTGGAAGGGCGTCCGCATGCAGCCCGCTCCCGCGGGCGATGCGTACAAGGACCCGGTCTGGGGCAGCCAGTCCACGGGCGGCAGTTCGAGCATCCGCCACATGCATGAGCCGCTCCGGAAGGCGGGCGCGGCCGCCCGCACAATGCTGCTCCTTGCCGCGGCCCGGCAATGGGGCGTTCCGGTCCAGGAGTGCGCCGTTGATCTCGGAAAGGTCCGGCATGTGAAGTCAAACCGCGTGCTGAGCTACGGCGAGCTTTCGGAGAAAGCGTCGAAACTCGAAGTGCCGCAGAATCCCGTGCTCAAGACGGAGAAGGAGTTCCGTTACATCGGCAAGGATGTGCCGAGGCTCGACGCCGTTGACAAGGTGAATGGTTCCGCCCGCTTCGGCATCGATTCTTTCGTTCCGGGCATGCTCTATGCGGCCATAGCCCGCCCTCCTGCCTTCGGGGCCGAGCTTGCTTCCTCCGATAAGGAAGCGGCACAAGCCGTACCGGGCGTCCGGGCGGTTGTGCCGGTCTCACATGGTATGGCAGTCTGCGCGGACACCATCGATGCGGCATGGAGAGGCAGGGACGCGCTCAAGCCGGACTGGCGGAATCCCAAGCATCCCAATCTGAGCAATGCTTCGCTCGAACAGGAGTTCACTGCCCGCCTTGGCACGAATGGTATCGTAGCGAGGAACGACGGCAGCGTGCTGAATGCCCTTGGCGCGGCAGCGAAGAAAATCGAGTCGACTTACCTCCTGCCGTTCCTGTCCCATGCCACCATGGAGCCCATGAACTGCACGGCCCATGTCCGGAGCGACGGCTGCGACATCTGGGCGCCCACGCAGAACCAGACAGGCGTTCTCGCGATGGCCGCCGAGATCGCGGGGCTGAAGCCGGAGCAGGTCAATGTGCATACAACGTTCCTCGGCGGCGGGTTCGGCAGGCGCTTCGAGCGGGATTTCGTCGAAGAGGCCCTGCTCCTTTCCAAGGCGACGGGCAAGCCGGTCAAGCTGGTCTGGAAGCGGGAGGAGGACATCCAGAACGATTTTTACCGGCCCATGAACCTGAGCAGGATAGAAGGCGCTGTCGACGCGCAAGGCCGCGCCAGCGCCTGGTCGCACAAGATTGTCTGCCCCTCCATCTTCGCCCGCGTGTTTCCGCAGATGATGAAGAACGGCATCGATAACGCGGCGGTCGAGGGTGTCGAGAACCTGGAATATGAGATCCCGAACGTGGCGGTCGAGTACGTTCGCATCGATACGCCCGTGCCCGTGGGCTTCTGGCGGTCCGTGGGCAGCTCGCACAACGCTTTCACGGTTGAAAGCTTCGTCGACGAGCTGTCGCACGCCGCGGGAAAGGACCCGCTGGAATTCAGGCTCGGGCTTCTCAAGAACCACCCGCGTCCCGCGCGCGTGCTGCAGGTTGCGGCCGAAAAAGCGGGCTGGGGCAAACCGCTTCCGAAAGGCCGGGCGCGAGGCATTGCCTACGCCCTCTCGTTCGACAGCTATGTTGCCCAGGTGGCCGAGGTCTCGGTGGACACCAGGACCGGCGCAATCACCGTCCATAAGGTTACCTGCGCGGTGGACTGCGGCCCGGTAGTGAACCCGGCCATCGTGCAGGCCCAGATGACGGGCGGCATCACCATGGGCCTCTCCGCGGCCCTGAAGGAAAAGATGGAGATCGCGAACGGCGGCATCAAGTCCGAGAACTTTGCCGATTACGAAATCCTCAGGATGAGCGAAGCCCCGGAGGTCGATGTCCATATCGTGAAGAGCAGCGAGAAGCTCGGCGGCATCGGCGAGCCTGGTGTCCCGCCGATCGCCCCCGCGGTCGCGAACGCGGTCTTCGCCGCGACGGGAGCGAGGATCAGGCGGCTGCCCATGAGGCCCGAGACGGTCCTCACGGCGATGAAGAAAGTGTAAACCAAATTCAAAAGCTTTCACCGCTAAGACGCGAAGGACGCAAAGGAAGGCAAAAGCACCTTTACGGTGTCTTCTCCTTGGGAACATTCCGCGACTTCGCGCTTATGCTACCCGCGTTCCATGGAGGGATTTCATGCAGATCTATGAGGAAGCCCTGAGGCTCAAACGCCTGGGCAGGACATCGGCCATCGCCACGATCGTTGAGTGCCGCGGGTCGTCGCCGCAGAAACAGGGGGCCAAGATGCTGGTCCGCGACGACGGGTCGATCATGGGGACCCTGGGCGGCGGATGCCTCGAGGCTGACGTCGTGCAGGCCGCGCTCATGGCCGTGAAGGACGGCAACCCGGCAACCCTCCCTTTCGAGCTGAAGGAGCTCGAAGGCGGGCTCGTGTGCGGCGGCAGCGTGCTCGTGTACATCGAGCCCGTCCTGCTCGAACCTCACCTGATGATACTCGGGGCCGGCCATGTCGGGAAGGCCCTGACGAAGCTGGCCCGGTTCACGGGGTTCCGTGTGACCGTGGCGGACGACCGGGAAGCCTTCGCGAACCGGGAGAATATCCCCGAAGCGAACGACGTGGTGGTGAGCGGCTTCGAACAGGTCTTCAAGGATGTCGCAATCGAAGCCGGGACGTTCATCGTTGTGGCCACGCGCGGCCACAATCACGACCTCGACGCGGTCAAGGCCGCGCTCAGGACGCCTGCGCGATACGTAGGGCTTCTCGGCAGCAGGCGCAAGAAGGGCATCCTGTTCAACGCGCTGAAGGAAGCGGCGTTCTCCCCGGAGAATATCAACCGCGTGGTCATTCCCGTGGGCCTTCCCATCGGGTCGGTCACGCCTGAGGAGATAGCGGTGAGCATCATGGCGCAGATCATCCAGAAGAGGAGAGAGCATGGACCTGCCCGTCTCGGCAGTGCTGCTTGCAGCAGGCTTGTCCAGGAGGATGGGGCGGGCGAAACAGCTGCTGCCGCTCGGTGACAAGCCCGTCATCCGGTACTGCATCGACACGCTGATGCATGCCGGGGTCGCGCATATCGTTGTTGTTCTCAATAGTGCTGACAACGGCATCGCTGATTCATTGGACGATCTGCCGCTCACCATCGCTGTCAATGACACGCCCGGGAGCGATATGGCGGAATCGGTCAAGACCGGGTTGAAAGGTCTTGGCACGGAATCGCCGGTGCTCATCTGTCTCTCCGATCATCCGCTCGTATCGCCTGAAACCATCAGACTCATGGTGAGCGAACACAAGGCATTCCCCGCTTCCATCATTATTCCCGACTATGAAGGAAGGCGCGGGCACCCGGTCCTGTTCCCGGGGCCCGTTGTGAGCGAAATATTTTCGGTCCCTACGCTCCGGGACGTCGTCCGGAAGGACCCCGGCCGTGTGAGGGTCCTCACGGTTCTCGACCGGGGCGTGATCCTCGACATGGACACACCGGAGGACTACCGGATCATCCTGCAGCAGTTAACGAAAAAGTAAGACCTCGAAGCGCATTGTCAAAAGCCGCCTCACCGTGCTCTTGCGATACGCGGGTGCAGGCAGAGAACTCAGAGAAATGTATTTGATCTTAGTAAGTTTGGGAGTATTTTTTCGCCTACCCTCTGCGCCCTCTCAGGTTCCTCACTTTTATCTTGGGCTCTTTCCAAAACTACTTGAGAACACAGGATTTGCGACTTTAGTGTCGCGCTCATTGCTATCGGCGAGACAAACTCCCGCGGCGGCAAGCCTCAGGGCTGTGCCTGACACGATAAACGGGTGACGCCTGTCTATTGCTTTTCCCCGGGCTTTCCGATAGTATGAAGCCTGACAAATACCTTCCAGCCGCGCCCCGACAGTATCCGACCCCGCAAGGGAGATGTCATGGCATTAAGAAAAGCCAAAGCGAAAAAAAGCGAGAAGAAAAAGCCGGTGTCCCCGGGGAAATCCCGCCTGTCGAAGCCCAAGCGGAACAACGCATCCACGGCACAGCACCGGCCCTCGCAAACTCACAGCGACAAACAGGACTTTTTTATCGTCGGCATCGGAGCGTCGGCCGGAGGCCTCAAGGCCCTTCATTCGTTCCTGTCCTCTGCTCCCGAACAGGCGGATTTCGCGCTTGTCTTCGTCCAGCACCTCTCTCGTGATCACAAAAGCCGTTTGCCGGAACTGCTCCTTTCCCGTGAGCCAGGGCTCGCGGTCATGGAGATCGATGACGGTGTTCATGTGCATCCCGGCAGGCTCTACCTCTGTCCGCCGGGAAAAGAGGTGCGCATCAGGGACGGCGTTTTCCATACCGCGAAAAGCCCTGCCCGGCACGCCCATCTGCCGATCGACGAGTTCTTCGAATCCCTTGCCGCCGATGTAGGGGGGCGGGCGATTGCCGTGGTCCTGTCCGGCGCGGGGACGGACGGCGCCCGCGGTATCCAGGCAATAAGAAGTGCGGGCGGATGCGTGTTCGTGCAGGAGCCCGGCACAGCCGAGTTCCCGGGCATGCCGCAGGCCGCGATCGGAACGGGAGCCGTGGACGGGGTGCTCCCGCCGGAGGAC